>JAETSS010000383.1 GCA_021769545.1 Eubacterium sp. | reverse complement strand
GCGATACGATCAGCGAACTCCAGTGATAAGCGTTCGCATTGCTCGTAAATGCACCGACTACATAGAGCTGTGTCAGATAGGACTCATTCCAGTACCACACGATCGAGAACAGGAACACGACCAGGATCGCGGGTGCCGCTGACGGGAGCGCGATCTTTCGGAAGATCTTAAAGTGTCCTGCCCCGTCGATCTTTGCCGCCTCGATCAGCACCTTCGGGATCTGGCGGAAGAAGTTGAAGAAGATCAGTATGAAGATCTGGGACTTAAGTCCCTGCCCCAATATCGCCGGTATGATAAACGCCTTGATCGAATTGATCAGCCCGATCTCGGTGTAAAACACGTAAGTCGGCATCATCGTCGCCTGCGGCGGCAGGATGAAGGAGAACAGAAGCAGTCCGATGCAGAGCTTCTTGCCCTTAAACTCATACCGCGCAAACCCATATCCTACAATAGCACAGATCACAACATTTATCAATGTCGGAATTCCCGCGATCACAACGGAATCGCGGAATGTCTTCCAGTAATCCATGGACTGAAATGCCTGCTTGTAATTTTCAAGATATAGCTGGCTCGGTATCCAGTTGATCGAGGTATCGAGCAGGTCATTGAGGTTCATGAAGCTCTTGCTGATCATGTAGAGCACCGGATAGAGATAGACGAACCCGATACTGATCAGCAGCAGATATACGGCTGCAAGCTTGCCCACGCCCTCGGTATCCTTGGAACCAAAGATGAATTTTCTGACTTTATACCCGATCTGTTCACATCTATCCGGACTAAGCACTCTTTTTAGGCTGTTTCCGCTCGCGCTTTTCTTTTTGCTTTGCGTAGTTGCGCTCATTCCGCTCACCTCTCTTTCTGATCTTCTTTTCCAGACGTTTCTCTCTCTTTAATTCACGCTGGTACTTCTTTGCACGTCTCTCGTACACATCCTTGCGTCCCATGATCAGCACTGCAAAGAAGATGACGATCGCCGACTCAATAACGGAATACAGCCACGCCATCGCGGAGGCATATCCGTAACCGCCCGTAGCGGAGAGCATCGTGTCATAGATCAGTACGATCAGTGCATTCTGCTCGTTGTTTGACATAAAGATGACAGTGTATACAACATTCAGCAGGATCATCGGCTTCACGGTCGGAAGCGTGATCTTCCAGAAGCATTCCCACTTGGAGCCGCCGTCCATCTTCGCCGCCTCGTAGAGCGAGGTGTCGATCTTCTG
>JAETSS010000019.1 GCA_021769545.1 Eubacterium sp. | reverse complement strand
TAGGGTCCGGTGTGTCCCTGGTAATGCCCGCAAGCTCCAGCGCCCTGGTATTCACCCATGCTTCATGACCGCTGCTTCCCAGTATCATCATCGGTTTATCAGGACAGATGGCATCCAGCATTTCCTTCTTCGGTCCTGTCTCGTCAAATATCCACTCTGCATAGCCCAGGCCGAAATACGTATCGTTGTCGGGATTTTCCTTTACAAAGCGTTCGATCTCCGCAAGGCATTCCTCAACGCCCCATTCTATCTCAAGGTATATCCCGCACAGGTAATGAGCCGCCAGCACAGGATGACAATGCCCGTCGATGAAGCCCGGCAGCAGCATCTTTCCATCAAGATCACAGACCTCTGTCTCTGCATCACATAAAGCTTCCGCTCCCGCTCTGTCTCCCACATATATTATTTTGTTTCCTTCCACGGCAACGGCCTGAGCCCATTCCGACTTGTCATTCACCGTAAATATGCTTCCGTTCACATAGATTTTGTCAGCTCTCATACTTTCCTCCTTTTCGGCCCTGATGGGGTTTCCTCAGTTTTGTCACTTTTCGAAAAATTGTAACTATTCCCACTGATTATATTACAACTTGTGAATTTCAAGTCAAGTGGATTTTGTCAATTAAATATCAGGACAGCAAGGAAAGATGATTTTTTAAGCAAATTAGGGCTGCGACGCGTGGAAAGTCTGCCGCTGCGACAAAGCTCCGGGCCTTTATCCGGTCCGGAGCTTTGCCTTGTTGCCATATTGCCTTTGATTTTAAGGAACCTTGGAGGTTGGCGTATGGTTTATTTGAGTATCTCAGCTACCTTTGCCATTCCGGCGATCTCCTTCTGGAGGAAAGCAAGAAGCTCTGCGTTTACCTTTTCAGCGGCTGTTTCATATGCTTCGATGGAAGCTGTGTAGTCTGCCGCATCTCCCGCTTCAAGCTGCGCCAGTACGTTCTGAGTTGCTGCGTAAGTGTCCTGAACTCTTGCAGCCTTTCCATAGCCCCAGGTATCCGTTACAACGTCGCAGTTGATGGATTCCTGCAGCTTGTCGTATGAATACTTGCTGTAGTTGAATGCGGTGTACTCGGAGCCGCCGCCTATGCCTGCCAGTGCTGCCAGCGTAGGGTCCTTGCCGTCTGCCGTTACGTTGCCGTCCTTCATGTCTCCGATAACTCTGCTGTAGCCGTCAAGGCTGCTCTGAGCTGTTATGTGGAGAGCCATATTGGTATCGGAGCCGATGATACCCATCAGTTCGTCTTCCATGGCGCGGAACGCCTGGAGAGTTATCTTATTGAGCTCTACTCCCCTGGCTCTGATCTTTGCCAGTTCCCCGGCGCCTGCTTCGTTGTTGTAGGCTTCTTCATATTCTGCGTTGATCTTCTGAGCTTTCTTGAGCTGTGCCGCTCCTGCAGTCCTCATTACTTCAAGGTTTTCCGTATACTGATCTACCAGTGCCTTCTGATCTTCCGGCAGATAAGCGTCTGTTCCTTCGATCTGTGCTGCCAGCGCATCGCACCTTGATGCGAGATCCAGCTCCAGAGCAGGGTTCGTATCGAGATATGCTGCAATACCGCCGTAAAGGCCTATGTCATATTTCATAAGCTCCGATGAATACGTGCTCATGTCGTCATATACCGTATGATATCTGTCCATCATCCACTGTCCGCTGCTGCTTACTTCGCCTTCTACCGGTTCATCAAAATCAGGGCTGTTGATGATAACCGGAACTCCGTTTCTCTGATATGAGATGCAGTCGCTCATTCCCATGTTGTGATCATTAGCTACGGATACGCCGTCATCATAATGCGATCCGCTCAGCATATCCTGTTCCAGAAAATCGTTGACGGCAGTATTGAATTCATAGCTGGTCTGGATAACGCCTTCCGTCTGACCGGACTTGATAGCAGGCATTTCGAAGTTGATGAATGCCAGCGTAGTTCCCTGCCATTCAGGATGTCTCTCCGTGATCTGCTCCCATGAGCCTATTGCCCAGTCATCAGCGGCTCCGGAACGTCCCCATTCCTCTGCAGCGTGGGCTACGATATAGATATCGTTTTTCGGCTGGTAGCCTGAGTCTATCATTGCCTTTCCGATGGATGTTGCCAGTGCAACTGCCGTACAGTCGTCGTTTACGCCGCCGTGATATTTATCATAGTGTCCTCCGATGAGTATCTGCTGTCCCGTGTTTTCTGTTCCCGGGATCTTACCTACTACGTTGTAAGCCGGTGTATCAGGCATAACGTCACAGGTCAGCTTCATCTCCACATCGCCGAGAGTATTGGTATCTTCCTTCTTCATCTTCTTGAGGATCTTTGCCGCATCCTTAGGAGCGATGCTTCCGCAAGGGATAAGGTCCTCTGCACAGATATCCTGCACATTGATGGTATCGCAGGCTTCTTCGTTGTCTATCAGATCATACATTCCGTAGCCTACACCGTCGCCGTCATACTGATATGTAATGATGGCTGCAGCGCCGTGATAGAATGCTTCCGTGTACGGCTGATCTATCCAGCTGTCCGTCATCTGGTTAACTGCCGCCAATACGATCTTGCCCTCCACGTCTACGCCTTCATAATCTGCGGCATAGCCGTAGCCTACGTCTACGATCTCCATATCAGACCAGTCTTTGTCAGACAGAACTCTTTCCTCATCGCCTGTCTCGCCCTGGCTCAGGTCTCTTATTGATACCGGGTTGGCTTCGCCCTTGGTGTTGTGAGTACCTGTCGACTGATATGAAACCATATCCTTGATCTTGATATCGCCTACGTTGATGTAGCTTTCACCTGTAGCCCACCCGTCTACGATGACCTCGTCCTTGGTTACGTCCTTGAGACCGATCTTCTTGAACTGCTCTACGAGATAGTCGGCCGTAGCGTGCTCCGATGCACTTCCGCCGCCCCTGTAAAGAGTGTCCTCATCGTTGAGCTTTTCGTCGTATGCCAGAGTCTCTGTCATTTCCTTGGCAAATTCTTCATCAGCCGCTTCTTCGATGGCTGCGATGTCCTCCGCAGCGGCGCTTGTGGAGTTGCTTCCGCCACAGCCTGTCAGCATCAGCGTACCGACCGCCATGCATCCCACCATGGCAAGGGCAAGACCCTTTTTCATCAATAATGATTTTTTCATTTTACTTTCCTCTCGATAAAAATAATAGAATGATTTCGCTGTTATCCGCGACATGTTACTTCGTTGGCTTTGTCGCGGTAGGCTGCCGGGCAATGTTTTTTTATGTCAGTCATATCATCGTCCGGCCTGCTTTTTCTCTTTGCTCTTTCCTTGCGGTTTTCCGGTAATTTCACCCGAAAACCTCCTGCTATCATCTCCCTTCTGCCAAACGTGTTCCTCCGGCTCATTTTGTTTCGCTTCGATAGCATCAAAGCGTCAACGATTGGGTTCGAATTTTCTGATTACTCGCAATTTACTATTAATAGAGTCAAAAAACAATAGTCCACATGGGACTATTTTGTCTGTACCCTATGGGTACCCATCGCCGACTTCCGTTGAAAATACAGGGTTTTGCATATGGTCCTGTCTGGTTTTGTCAAATAAATGCCTCCGGGCGAGTTTTGCGGGGATTATCCGAGGACGATCTTTTTCAGGCCGTTCGGAGATCGCTGTGACAGTTTTCCCTATGGAGGAATGCAACAAAAAAAAGCGCAGCATGCAGCCTGCGCACCTGCCCTTTGCATAAAGTTGAGAAGTTTCAATAGTGCCTATCAGCTCATCGTTAGTATTATGTAAACTTCACTGGTGAGCGTTCTCCATAAATAATCAAATTTCGCTAAAATGATGGAGAAAACAATGGTGACAGGCGTTGAAGATGTGAAATATAGGGGTGTTTTACCCGAAGAAGGCCCATTTTCGGCGGTAAAAAGGAGGTCAGCATAGCCTTTCCGGCATGATTTTGCCGAGATATGGTTTACATAATTCAAAATTTCTCCATCAAAAGGAGAAATCCCTTTATAAAATGGAGAAATCGAGATGTCTGATGGATCATGATACCCTGTCATCCTCTCTGACAAGGGCAGCCAGTTCGGCTCTGGTGGAAACGTCCAGCTTTTCGAAGATATTGTGCATGTGATTTTTGACGGTGTATTTTGATATACACAGCTTCTCGGCGATCTCGGGGTTTGTCATCTTATTGTATGCCAGCTCAATGATCTCGCGTTCACGTTCGGTGAGCAAATGTACCTCCGCTATATAGTCCAGCCGTGCAGTAAGGGCATCCGCCCCGCTTTCCTCGCGTTTTTCTGCTTTGAACAGCGCGGTAAAGTCCTCATTCATTATGAGCAGTATCGTCACTATATTGGTGGCAAATATGAATATCGGCGTAAGGTCTATGGTGTTTCCTATAAGGGAATCGAGATTTCCCAGCATGAGACCTATTACTAGGATGGCATTCCATGTGCCGTTTACTATCAGCAGTACGGATACCCAAATCATGTATCGCCTGCATTTTCTCTGGACCACCTCCGACAGTGCGAGCTTCAGATACCACAGATTGATAGATGTAAGCACCGCCGCTATGACGAGCTCCATCCCTATCAGTAAGTATTCGTTCATGCCTTCCCTTGTCAGATAGTAATCGTCCATCATGAATCCGTAGGATGCCACGGTGATAAGCATACATACGATGACAGCCGCAAGGGATGCCTTGTTGATCCTTTCACAGCGTTCCGCCTTTGCCATGCTCTTTTCACGCATATATACCGTCCAGAAATAAACCTGCCCTATGAAAGCGCACATATCGATTATGCGCACCGGTGCAGTCACGGTATAGGCATGGTTTATAAGCTCGTTATATGTAAAATAGAAATATATGAAATCTATCAGAACGGTGCACAGCATGAAGTCGCGTATGGAGACCAGCAGTCGCTTATTGCCGGAATGCCTGTACCTGATAAGCAGCGCCACCATCAAAATCGCCAGAACGCCGGCAAAGCCTGCAAATATGTACATGAAAAAAAGCAGATCATCAAAAAACATATCTTCTTCCTCACTGTGAAAGCTACCCTTTACATGATCTATTTTACCATAAAATCCCGGTGTTTCCGAATTCCTTCCGAAAATAAAAATTTTACTTACATGAAAATTTTATTTCTGCTATAATATCACCGAAAATCAAATGAATACAGATAGATGTAAGTCCGGCATTGATGCGTGTGATCTATAGTAACCTGCTATAACGATCGCACGCATTTTGTTTTGCTTACTAAAGGAGGAACCAATGGATAACAACAAAAGCAAACTGGCCATCGCCCCGGTAAACAGGCTGCTGCTGACTATGGGTATGCCCATGATACTGTCGATGATGCTGCAGGCCGCATATAATATAGTAGACAGTATTTTCGTGGCAAATATCCCTGACACGGGAGAAGCTGCCCTCAATGCCCTGACTCTGGCATTTCCCGTACAGATGCTCATCGTTGCCGTCGGTATCGGCACCGGCGTGGGAGCCAATGCGCTGCTGTCGAAGAGTCTCGGTCAGGGAGATCCGGAAAAGGCCGGACGTACGGCAGGCAACGGCATCTTTCTCGCCACCTTGATATTTATCGCATTCCTGCTGTTCGGTCTTCTGGGAGCCGACACATATATAGCATCACAAACGGAAAACAGTCTCATCGCCGGTATGGCCGAAAGCTATCTTAAGATATGCTGCTGCTTTTCATTTGGGATCGCGTATTTTTCCATATTCGAAAAGCTGCTGCAGGCTACCGGAAGGGCTGTATACTCCACCATCGCTCAGATCTCGGGCGCTGTCTGCAACATAATCCTGGATCCCGTTCTCATTTTCGGATATTTCGGTCTGCCTGCAATGGGCGTGAACGGCGCGGCCTATGCCACCGTTATCGGCCAGATAGTATCTTTTATTGTGGCACTGACGGCACATATCAGGGTAAACAAAGAAGTCAAAAACGGCCTGAAATATATGAAGCCGTCCGGCTCCATAATAAAGGCAATCTATGCCATAGGCGTCCCCGCCATCATCGCGCAGGCTCTCATGTCTCTGATGACATACATGCTCAATGTCATCTTCGTACAGATCAACGAAAATGTCGTCACGGCATACGGATTGTATTATAAAATACAGCAATTCGTGCTGTTTGCGGCCTTTGGTCTCAGAGATGCCATAACGCCTGTCGTTTCATTCAATCACGGTATGGGAAGCAGGGAAAGGGTAAAGGACGGCGTGAAATACGGAATGAAATACACGCTTATCATCATGCTGGCGGGCTCTGTTCTGTTGGAGCTGCTGGCAGGACCTTTTTCATCGATCTTCGGACTGTCCGGTGAAACTGCCGGACTCTGCGTCAGCGCCATCAGGATCATTTCCGTAAGCTACGTGTTTGCAGGGGCCAATATTGCATTTCAGGGAATATTCCAGGCCCTCAACGGAGGTCTGCAGTCCCTTATCATATCGGTCTTGAGGCAGTTTCTATTGGTGGTTCCCGTGGCATGGGGATCCACGATGCTGGTGATACACGATGCATACCCTGTGTGGATGGTATGGCTCACATTCCCTATCGCGGAATTCCTTTCTGCTGCAGCAGCGTGTATTTTCATGAGAGGCATCGACAGAAAAACGATACAGAAGCTTTAGAGATCGGAGACAGGATGATATCCCGAGAGCCTACGAAAATATCCCGCCTGTTATCAACAGCAGCATGTTGTTGTCATACAAAGATCCGGCTATCACCGAAGATTCGAGGTTTTCCACTATATCTGCGGCGGTCCCTGCATCGGCAAAATTTACGACGGGAACAAGCAGCGCCAGGAACACGAACACCAGCAGTATCCCTTCCGCAAAGCCTATTATCATACCCAGCAGCTTGTCCATTCCCGTCAGCAGCGATCTGTCGCGCCGTCTTGCGGCAGGTCTTACCAGTACCCGGGCTATCAGCTTCACCGCCATCATGATGATGAAAAAGCTTATTACCGAAACTATCATGGATGTCATCAGCGCTACGAAGACATCAAGTGCATTCCCGGCCGCCACCGTGAGTCCTCCACTGACTATATCGGGAAGCCCCTGAGTGGCAGTCTCCACCGTATCTACGGAAGCTCCGAATCTCTCGGACAGGCTGCCTGATACCATCTCTCCCACAAAGCCGTCGTTCATGGCTCTGGACAGCGGTCCCGTCAGGAAAAATGCCGCGATCATGGCTCCGACCCATCCCAGGACACGCATCAGCATATACATGAAACCCCTGAACAATCCCATTGCCATGGGTATTATCAAAATTATCAAGATTATAATGTCTAAAATCATAGCAACTCCCCTCTGCTCATATATTACTAAAAAAACTATGAATAAACAAGGAGGACGCAATGGATTTCACAAGAATTACCAAAGAGCCCATCATGCTTACGCAAGAAAACAAACGGTTTGCCATGGATAATACAAAAGAGATGCGCGGATATATCAAGCTCAAGACCGATGACGACAAAGGCCTTGTGGTCGTCACGGTAGACAACGTCAGATTTTTTCCCAAGGGTGAATACGTATACAAGTTGATATTCACAGGTATCAGGAAGGAAAAGAGACACTATCATATGGTGGGGGACATATCGCTGTCGGCTTACGGGACCGGCGAAGGTAGCTTCCGCATCAACCTTAACGACCTAAACGGACGCGGAATGGCGCTATGGGACTTTTCCACCGTAATAATCGCGGCCATGTCCACGATAAACTGCAGGGAAGCTCTCCATCCTGTCCTGAAAGGCGACCTTTCGAAAATACGCGAAAGGCCCGAGACAAAAGCCGTAACGCCAAGAGATTACAGCCCTTTCTACAACAGCTTCATACTGGAAAACTGCAGCAGGATAAACAAGACTCTGGATAAGTTTGCCGACATCATTCCTTTCGATCAGGATCTTACCGACGCCAAATGGAAAAAGATCACCGACGGCAGTCTTTTCCCTATCATCGCTCCGGGGGCGCTGCCCTATATAAAAAAGTACGGGCATTTCCTGTACGGAGGCAGTATGTCTCATTTCTATCTGGGGATCCCCGGCAGGTTTTTCCCTGAGGAGCAGCCAGACGGCGGAAAATCGGGCTTCGTCTTCTGGCAGCCTATCATGGGAATGGAAAAAGAGGCACAGGATAAAACCCTTCCCATCGAGGAACGCAGGAAAAATATATACGGCTACTGGATAGCCGCCATCAACAGATATAATGGTCATATTGAGGAAATTCCCTTGATAGACAGATAAAAATATGATACCATTGTAAGGTATATGAGAAAGTATATGTCAGCTGCTCTCGAGGAGGCGAAAAAAGCCGCATCGATAGGAGAAGTTCCGGTCGGTGCAGTTATAGTAAAGGACGGCGAGATCATAGCCGCAGCCCATAACATGACGGAGACCTCGCATGATCCGACGGCTCATGCCGAGATACTTGCCATCAGGAAAGCGGCGTCGGTCCTGGGCGGCTGGAGGCTGCCGGGATGCCGGATGTTCGTCACTGCCGAGCCTTGCAGTATGTGTGCCGGCGCTATAGTTCTGGCGCGTATAGAAAAACTGTACATAGGCACTATGGACCCCAAGGCGGGCGCCTGCGGTTCTGTATTCAACATACCGCAGGAGAACAGACTAAATCACTTTACGGAGATAGAAACCGGACTTATGCAGGAGGAATGCAGCCGCATAATGAAGGATTTTTTTAGGAACTTAAGAAAAAAGAAGTCGGAGGAAAAACAGCAATGAAAAGAATAGGGGCTTTAATCTGCCTTATGATCATGGCGGTGTCCATGCTGGCACCTGCAAGTTTTGCAACAGATAATCCTGAAACAGGCGGATTGAAAATCGAATCATCAACGCCGGAAGACAAGGCAAAGGGCGTTTCGGTGGAAAACCTCAGTGTCAAGATCTATTTCAGCAAGGAAGTCCTGCCTGAAGGTCAGGATATAAAAAAGGCCAACGCGAAACAGTTCAAGCTCACTGACGCCAAAGGCAAAAAAATCCCTATCAAGGTATATTACAGCCATAAGGAAAAGGACGACGGTCTTCTCATGGTAGTATCCGATGTCATCGATTCCGATATAACCATACAGGGAAATACCGATTACACCCTTACCATCGGTAAGGATTTTCAGGCTACAGACGGAACAAAGCTGGGAGCAAAGGAAACCATCACATTCAAGACACTCGATAAATCAAAATCGACTACCGTATATACCATCATGATGATCGTGATGATCGTGGGAATGGTCTTCTTCTCCAGCAGAAGCGCCAAGAAGGCTGCCGAAAAGGAAAAGGAAGCAAGCGGCAAGAAGTCCGCTCCTGTAAATCCATACAAGGAAGCCAAGAGAACAGGCAAATCCGTCGAGGAGATCGTGGCAAGAGAAGAAAAGAAAAAGGCTAAGCAGGCTGCAGCACTGGCTAAACAGAAGGAAAAGGAAGCTGAGCTGGAGGCCGAGGAAGAAGCGAAGCGAAAGGCCGCTTCCACCAAGAGAGTATCCGCACCTAAACCGATCTCGGCTGCAGGAAGTGAATACAAGGTCAAGGTGGTAACGACTCAGAAGCCTAAAAACCAGAACAAGGCCAAATCCACAAATCCTAAGAACCAGTCCGGCAAGCAGAAGAACTCTAAGAAGAAGAAAAAGTAAATGATATCCGAAACAGGTGAGCCTGACAGCTTGCCTGTTTTTTCATTTTATATAATGAAGGGGGTTGTCAAAATGAAAAGAATACAGCTTAACGCCTTTGCAAAGATAAATCTTTCCCTGGACGTCCTGGGAGTACTGGACAACGGATTCCATCAGGTAGAAATGGTGATGCAGCAGATACTGCTGTCCGACGACGTTCTCATCAGATGGAAGGAAGCCGCAGATGAACATATGGTGACCATAAGGGTTTCCACCAACAAGTATTTCCTTCCTACCGACGAGCGTAATCTGGCGTATAAGGCGGCTATGCTGATGATCGAACATTTCGGAACGGGAAAACGCGGCCGCATACTCATAGACATAAAAAAGCGCATCCCCGTAGCCGCAGGTCTTGCGGGAGGAAGTAGCGATGCCGCCGCAGTCATCCACGGCATCAACAGGCTCTGGCAGCTTGACCTTTCCCTCAGGGAGCTGTGCAGTCTCGGCGCAGAGTTGGGCTCCGACGTTCCCTTCTGCGTAATGGGTCAGGCAGCCGCCGACAAAGCTCTAAAGCCGTTTTTTTCACATGACTCGCTGGCCTGTCACTGCGCGCTGGCTACAGGCACCGGAACCGACCTTAAGCCTCTTACCGGGCTCAAAAGCAACCTTGTGCTTTCCAAACCCTCCATCAGCGTCTCCACTGCGGAGGTCTACAAAGGCATTGACGAGATCCGGATCCCTGCGCATCCGGATAACGCGAAAATGGCTGCAGCACTTGCAAAGGGCGATATCGAAGCAGTTAAAAAAAATATGGTCAATGTACTTGAAAACTTCACGCTAAAGAGGTATCCTATAGTCATGTATACAAAGAACAAGCTGCAGGAATTGTGCGACCCTAAGTGTGTTCTTATGAGCGGCAGCGGTCCTACGGTATTCGGACTTTGCATCAATATAGAACAGTCAAAACAAATTTGCCGCGAAATGCTCAAAGAAAACAACGAAAGCTTTTGGACGCGGACCACATGGTAACGGCATCTGAAATGCAGTAATGAACTTGGAGGAAAATGCAATGTTGAACTTTGATATTCAAAACCACAAGCCTCTCAGAGAAATGGTCTATGAAGAACTGAAAATGCAGATCCTTACCGGGGCTATCGTTCCTGGAACAAGAATGATGGAAGTCGAGCTTGCCAAGGAGATCGGAGTCAGCAGAACACCCATCAGAGAAGCTATAAGGAAACTTGAAAAGGAAGGTCTTGTGACCATAGAGCCCCGCAGGGGCGCCTACGCTTCACAGATATCCACGAAGGACATGGTGGAGATCCTGGAGGTGCGTCAGAACATGGAAGGGCTGGCAGCGTATTTTGCCGCTTCGAGAATGAAGCCGGATCAACTGTCGGAGCTCAAATCCGCTTCGGATAAATACAATACCGCAGTTGCTACAGGCAATATGGCGGATATGATCAAATACGAC
>JAETSS010000382.1 GCA_021769545.1 Eubacterium sp. | reverse complement strand
TTTTATGAAACTGGGAATGGAGATCAACAAGCAGGCTCCCTCTACGATGGGAACGCTGTTGGCTGCCGGATCCATGGCTTTAGGCAAAGCCTTTCGCGGCCAAGAAGCTCTCTCCGACAGTGACGTGGCCGAAATACCTTCGCTGCTGGCCGCCGAGATCATGAAACGTGGACATGCAAATCCAGGCGATAAGACTATTCTGGATGCTCTCGTTCCCATGGCTGAGACTGTAAGGTCCGTTTTCGACGAAACAGGAGATATCCGGGAAGCATATCATAAGGGTGCGGAAAGCGCAGCTGCCGGAGCAGACAGCACATGCGGCATGCTGGCTAAAACGGGCCGCGCCAGCTGGATCGCCGAAAGGACAAAGGACAACCCTGACGGAGGCGCCGTGCTCTGTGCCAAGATCGCCGGGCTGTACCGTTAAATAGCGATAAGTTTCTCCTTAATTACATGAAAGGACTGCCGCACCAACGTGAAACAACTGTTGGTACGGCAGTCACTTTCATGTAACTATCCGATTTTTCCGCTTTACTTCTTCGGGCATTCCTTGTTCTCATACGTCATCTTCCCGTTCATGAATGTCATGCATACAGGGATATTATGGATATCGTATGTATCCACATCGAATATGTTCTCACCCAAAACGACGAGATCTGCATATTTCCCCGGTTCTATGGAGCCGGTCACATTCTCCAGCCTGTGTGTATACAGTGCACCGTACGTATATCCCTTAAGAGTATCGTCTATCGAAAGGCTTTCATCCATCGTGGTACAGAACGGTGCATCAGGCTGTCCGTATACCCTTCTCGTAAGGCCCATCTCGATTCCCCTAAGTGGCTGTATACCGTAATAATCAGCCGGATAATCGCTTCCCAGATTCATGATGGCTCCAGCGTTCAAAATGGATTTGAAGTTGAACTGATGCGGTTTGAGACAGTCAGGCAGGAAGGCCATTTCGTCCCCGAAGAACCATACCGTAGTGGTATTGGCAACGACGCCGTATTTTTTGAAGAGAGGTCTCATGTCCTCCAGCACCATCTGTGTATGGGCATTGGTGATCCTCATGTCATCGTATCCGGCCTCTCGTACCGCCTTTGCCATGTCCAGCGTTGCTCCGATCGCTCTGTCACCGATGGCATGCACATGGATATCAAAGCCTGCTTTAGCAGTCTCGATGCCTATCCTGTTCAATTCCTCTCCTTCGAAAACAGGCGCTATCACCTGTCCGTCATCC
>JAETSS010000381.1 GCA_021769545.1 Eubacterium sp. | reverse complement strand
CCAAATCACAATTATCTAAAACTTTCTTTTAAAAGTATTATGTCATAAATGCGGGTAAATAACAACAATTTTCAATACACAATTTTTAAAAACTGTGTATTGAAAATTTAGATTTGATTACATAAAGCCTCATTAAAACTTCTCATAATGTATCTTTCCCGTAAGCAGCTCCGACAGCTCTGTCCTTTTGGGGTGCTCAGCCGGCATCCCTATGGAAAGTATCGCTTCCAGGCGGTAGTTATCGGGATAGCCCAGAATCTCCCTGAGATATTCTTCCGTGCTCTGTCCTGTCTGCGCTTCTCGCAATCTGCCCTGTATCCAGCAGCTTCCAAGCCCCAGGCTTTCGGCCATCAGGTGCATATTTGACATGACTATCGAACAATCCTCGATCCATACATCGGAAGCTGTCTCATCCGCTACGACCGCTACTGCCGTATCGGCTCCCTCCAGCATTTTCGCAGAGCCCTTGCGGCAATCCGCCATCTTTTTAAGTGTCTCCTTATTTCTTACGACTATCAGCTCCCACGGACGTCTCGCCCTGCTGGACGCCGACAGCAGACCTGCCTGCAGCACCTTTTCCAGAGAATCGTCGGATATCCTCTCTTTCGTATACTTCCTGATGCTGCGACGGTTTTGCATTATTTCCAGTAGCTCCATACTTCTCTCCTCCCGTCTGCGTATCACACGCGTATAACATAACCTTCTTTTCTAGGGGCAGCTTCCTTCTTTCCTTCGGGAAGACCATAGCCCAGTATCACATTGCCGATGCCTTCATACTCGCCTTCAAGGCCCCATTTTTTCAGCAGCTCTTTTCCCTTCTCCGATGCAAAGACTTCTCTTGCTCTGTATATATAGCATGAATCCACACCGATAGCGTTGGCTGCATTGAGCATATTTCCTATTACCATATTGGCGTCGTCTCTGTATGTCCTTCTGCTGACGTCTCCCAGAACCACCAGGACCGTAGGTGCGCCGTAGAATGGATCGGCATCGCTTCCCATGACCTGTGCATTCATAGACGCGATCTTGTCTCTCGTTTCCTTATCCTGTACAGCTACGATAACCGGACTCTGGGCACCCATTCCGGTAGGTGCATACGTTCCCGCCTCCAGTATCAGCTCCAGCTCTTCGTCGGTTATCTGCTCCGGCTTATATGCGCGGCAGCTTCTTCTTGATTTCAGATCTGCTAATGTCTCTCTCACTTATCTTACCTCCTGCAAACATAATAGTCATCTCGT
>JAETSS010000380.1 GCA_021769545.1 Eubacterium sp. | reverse complement strand
GCCCGGACCATCAAGTCCTAGTCCGTATCATCAGAAGAGCAGTTCTCCATCTCTGTCCAGAAGCTCCTTCATTTCATCGTCCAGCAGGCAGATGCTTACGGAGGCTCCGATCATTTCCAGTGATGTAGCGTACTCTCCCAGCATCGCCCTGTAGATCTTCACATCCTTCGCTTCCATACACTGCCTGATATCCTTGTAAAGCACACCCAGCTCCTCTCTTGAGGTACCTCCAAGACCGTTGATGAGTACGGCGATCTCATGATCCTTCATCCCTTCCGGGTCAAGCTCCTTCATAAAGACATCGGTGATCTCCTGCGCCAGCTCACGGGATGTCTTGACCTTCGATCTGAATACGCCCGGCTCTCCGTGTATGCCCATGCCCATTTCCATCTCATCATCGCCTATCGTGAATATCGGTTCGCTCTGTCCCGGAAGCTGACACGGTGAAAATGCAAAGCCCACGGTATACGTGTTTTCCACCGCTTTATCGGCGATGCGCTTCACCTCTTCAAGCTCTGCGCCCTCCTCCGCCTTTGCGCCTGCCATCTTGTACGGAAAATATATCCCTGCGATACCTCTGCGTGATTCCCGTTTTTCCTTTGGTGCCGATAGAACATCATCACACGCCTTTACCGTCGCCGTAGATATCCCCTCTGCGTCCAGCATCTCTCCCGCCATTTCGAAATTCATTGAATCACCGAAATAATTACCGAACAGGAACAGACACCCCTTACCGGCATCTGCCTCCATGGCTGTTTCATAGATGGCCTCACAGCTCGGCGAGGTGAACATATTGCCAACGGCACACCCGTCTACGAAACCTTTCCCCACGTATCCCATGAAAGTCGGAAGATGGCCGTATCCGCCTCCTGTGATTATCGCCACCTTTTCTCCTCCGTTCTTTCGCAATATACCTCTGCTGCTGCCGTCGCAGAATTTTATCTTATCTCCGTATGCCGATACGATCCCTTCCAGACTTTCATCCACAAATGCGTCAGCACTGTTCATGATCTTATTCATAGATTTCTCCTTTCATCTTTACATGACACTTTCACCCGACATCGCTAAAATATCTATCTCATGTTATCTCGATTTTATACCCATCCCTAAGGACAAGGTCAAATATTTTAACTGCAAATTCATTGACACTGCCACTGGGGCTGAGATTATACTTATCTTGATAACAGGAGGTGTTTTCATGTACGATATCATTCAAATAAAAACTCAGCTCACCGCCATC
>JAETSS010000379.1 GCA_021769545.1 Eubacterium sp. | reverse complement strand
CAAGCGATTCCAGACTCCGCTTCACCTCTTCCGGCCTGCGCAGGCACAGCGCTACCACCAGCGCATTGATCAGGCTCAGCGGTGCCACGAGCGAATCCACGATCGACACCATATCGCTTCTCGCCAGCAGATTACAGGCTGAATAGAGACACATCGGTGAATGGATCGTGTCGGTCAGCGTGATCACCTTCGCATTTTTGTCATTTGCCATCTCCATCGCCTTGAGCGTCCGCATCGAGTATCTCGGAAAACTGATGCCGATCACGGCATCCTTCTCATTGATCCTGAGCATCTGCTCGAACGTCTCCGAGGTGCTGGTCGAGTCGAGCAGATAGACGTCCCCGCGGATCATGTTGAGATAAAAATGAAGAAACTGTGCAAGCGGCTTGCAGCTTCTAAGACCGATAATGTACACATGCTTCGCCGCCAGTATGATATCGACTGCCGCCTCAAACGACTGTACATCCATGTGCTCCATCGTGTCCTCGATCTTTTCGATGTCAGCGCTCAGCACCGAAGTCAGAATCTCTGCCTGTGTGCTTGTCCCATATTTGGCGCCGATCGACTGCACGGTGTTCAGCTTTTTTTTCACCCACTCGGCGAGATCCTCCTGAAATTCCGGATATCCTTCATACTCCAACGCGTACGCAAAGCGCACGACCGTCGCCTCGCTGATCCCGACTGCCTTCCCAAGCTTCGCAGCAGTCATGAACGCCGCCTGTTCATAATGATCGATGACAAATGTGGCAAGTTTTTTGTGCGACTTGCTCATCTTATTAAACTTCTCATTTATTCTTGAAATGGTATCCCGTTTTGCGTCCATCAGAAATCCTCATCTTCAGCACTTTCATAATCATGAACAGCTATTGTAAATATCCTGCAGCAGATCGATCGTCTCCTCTTCTGTGAGATCGTAATCTCCCGTGAGGACCATACAGGCGCATCCGTGTATGAAGATCCACATTTTCATGAACAAGCCGCTCGGATTCTGACAACCGGAAGCCGACGCCTTGTTGATCTCCCTGCTGACCGCTCCGGATTTGCCGTTTAATAACTCAAAAAGCCCCCTGTCTCCACGATGCTCTGACTGGAAAAGGAGCTGGAACAGTTTTCTCTCTTCCTTTGCATAATTTATGTAAGCAAGTCCAAGGTGTATAAATGGTGTAACCACCTCCGACTTGTAATGTCCATAGTAATCACCGAAGGCATCGATCGCCCTCTGATATATCTCCGAATAGAGTTCG
>JAETSS010000018.1 GCA_021769545.1 Eubacterium sp. | reverse complement strand
CTTCAAAAAGGAGAGGCGCCAGATCGAGGATGTGGCCGAGGAACGTGGAAAATACAAGAATGCGGTGTTGGCGGACGCTATTATCGTATTTGAAGCCAATCTGACGAAGAACCGTATAGATGAGGGCGCATGGAAAGACTCTGACGGAAAGCCTCAGACCATCGAAACCGTTCTGGGACTCAGCCTGCCATGCAGCTATGATACATACATAGACCGCTGGGCACATAAATATGTCCGGGAAGAGGACAGGGAGCTGTTTGTTGAAAATACAAGCAGAGAATATCTTAACAGGGCGTTTGAAGAAGGAAAAAGCGAGATAACCTTTGATTATGACGCCAGATCCCTTGACGGAGAGGAGATCTTCGTACGTCGAAGCATATACATGACGAGGGACAGGAAGACCTCGGACGTGATCGCCTACAGCAACGTCAAGGACATTACCGAGATGAAACGCAGCCAGAGCCAGAGCAAGCAGTATGAGCAGCTTCTCATAAATACGGCTTCCGGTATATATCTGGGCATATGGCAGGTGGAGCTTGAGACCTTTGACGCCACATATATTTTCTTTGAGAATAATCATATGCGATCAGAGGAAAAGGGAAACTGGAGCCAGTGGATAAAAGGACAGATGCGTAATGTGCATCCCGATGACAGAGAAATGGTCAGCAGGCAGCTGGAGCGGGAAACGCTGTTGAACATGGCCGAGGGTACCAGCACGAGATGTGATTTCAGAGGCGGTACAAAGAATAAAAACGGGATATATCGCATGTATTCATCCAGCATTTTCAGGACCGAGCGAGGCGGAAAGCCTTATATCAGCATGGCAACGATGGAAAATACAGCAGCCGTAGAGAGGGAAATGCGTCAGAAGGCCCTGATCGAGGAAGCTTTGCAGCGGGCGGAGAATGCCAACAAAGCCAAGACTGTATTCCTTTCCAATATGTCCCACGATATCCGTACGCCGATGAACGCCATTATCGGATTTACGGATCTGGCTATCAAAAATGTGGATAACAGGGAGAAGGTAGGCGATTATCTTGACAAGATCGCGTCCTCGGGAAGTCATCTGCTGTCACTGATAAACGATGTTCTCGATATGAGCCGTATCGAAAGCGGACAGATGCAGCTTGATGAGGCGGAGTGCGACCTTGAGCAGCTCGTCGCCGAAACGAGAGATATACTGCTACCGCAGATGGCGTCAAAAGGACTGAATTTCAGCGTAGATACCGGAGCGCTCCATCACAGCCGGGTTATCTGCGATAAGCTGAGGATCGAGCGCATACTTCTCAATCTTCTCGGGAACGCCATAAAATTCACGGAGCCTGGCGGCGATGTAAGTCTGAGCGTTGTGGGACGGGATGCGAAGGCAGCACGAAGTGCGGTCTATGACTTCCATGTGAAGGATACGGGCATCGGAATGAGCGAAGAATTCCAGAAGCATATATTTGAACCGTTCGAACGGGAGAGGACCTCGACGGTCAGCGGTATACAGGGAACAGGTCTCGGCATGACCATCACGAAAAATATCGTAGATATGATGGGTGGCTCCATATGGGTAAGCAGCAGGAAAGGCGAGGGTAGCGAGTTTACTGTAAGACTGACGCTGCAGAAGTTATCCTCGGGAACTCAGATATCGGAAGCTGCAGATGGAAAATACGAAAAGTCAAAGGCTAGAAAACCTGTCAAGGGCCGGAGACTGCTCCTGGCTGAGGACAATGAACTCAACAGAGAAATCGCCATAGAGCTTCTCAGTGAAGCCGGTTTTGTCATTGAAGCTGCAGAAAACGGAAAGGAAGCGGTGGAGATGCTTACGGAAAAGGGCCGCGGCTATTACAGTCTGGTGCTTATGGATATACAGATGCCTGTCATGGATGGGTACGAGGCGACTAAAGCCATCAGGGCTTTCGAAGATCCTGAGCTGGCGTCCATACCTATCATCGCCATGACAGCCAATGCCTTTGACAGCGATCAGAAGCAGGTGATCGAGGTAGGTATGGACGGATATATAGCCAAGCCTGTGGATGTGGAAAAGATGCTGGATACGTTGGATGAGCTGCTGTAAAGGTGGTGCTCAGCGTATCTTTTTGCTCATCATATCCGGATTAGATGCATATGTCAGGGCTGTTTCCCTGGCGATGCGGCCCTGCTGATAAAGCTTTATCAGCCATGTATCCATTGAAATGAGATCATCGTTGGCTGATGAGTAAATAAGTCCGTCTATCTGTGGGATCTTGTTGTCGCGTATCATATTTCTGATGGCGGGAGTTACCGTCATTATCTCAAAGGCAGGAACCATGCCGCCGTCTGTTGCAGGAACCAGTTGCTGCGTTACGACTGCCTGCAGCACCATTGAAAGCTGTACGGCGATCTGCCTCTGCTGGTTTGGAGGGAAGACGTCGATGATTCGGTCGATGGTGTTGGCAGCTCCGATGGTATGCAGCGTCGAAAAGATGAGATGTCCGGTTTCGGCCGCCGTCATGGCTACCTGTATCGTTTCAAAGTCACGCATTTCACCCAGAAGGATGACATCGGGACTCTGTCTTAAGGAGGCCCGGAGCGCAGTCACGTAGCTTTCCGTATCGACATTGATCTCACGCTGGCTTACGATGCTCTTCTGGTGTCTGTGAAGAAATTCCAGCGGGTCCTCAAGGGTGATGATGTGTTTGTCGTAATTCTTATTGATATGATCTATCAGACATGCAAGGGTAGTCGATTTTCCGCTGCCTGCAGGGCCCGATACAAGTACGAGTCCCTTGGAAAATTTCGAAAAGCTGATGATCTTCTCGGGGATCCCCAGTGCCAGAGGATCGGGCAGTGAAAATGTGATGACGCGTACGATGGCCGAAAAGGCACCTCTCTGCTTGTATGCGTTGACACGGAATCTTGAAAGTCCCGGTACGGCAAATGAAAAATCGTCATCGCCGCGATCTAAAAATTCTTCCATGGATCGGTCGCCTGCCAGCTTATATATTTCTTCAAGCAGTTCTTTTGTATCTTCCGGGCGCAGCATATCGCCGGGCATATTTTCGATGTTGCCGTTGATACGCATGGAAACCGGAAGACCGGCAACGATGAATATGTCTGCAGCGTTGCATTCGACTGCTTTCTGTAAATAATCCATAACACTCATAGATATGACCTCCGTAGTAAACGTAATAAGCGTTTTGATGTAAGTTTTTAAAGTGGGTTGTTGCAGAGCAGTTATCAGAGACAGAATACCTAAAGGCATCTGTTTTCACGAAACTCCCATTCATACCGGTTACGTATATAGACTGCTACGGCTGCATAAGCTCCACTGAATTGTTTCCATTCCATTTATTAGCCTGCGTTTCCTCCCAGGAGAGTATTTTTAAATTTTGTCCTGAGAAGGTTTCACCGGGGGCGGCGATGCGAAGTGATACGGCCAATACGAGACGGTCGTTTACAGGTGTGCTGTATGATATGGTATCGCCATTGGCTTTGACCCTATCCTGATCTGTAAGCTTTTCTGCGATCGCTTCGTAATATTCGTTACCTGACAGACCGGTCTTTTTCGTATCGGAGATAGCGCTGTCGATATCTGACAGCATTTTCTCGGCGTCGCCGCAGGCGGCGTAGTAATCGGTAGTCTGATCCGCAAGCTGCCGGCTGAAGCTGCGGTCTTTGGCGGCTTCTGACAGTGACAGTACGGCAAATGTCACCATACACAGGATGATGAATATCATAAGCAGAGTGACTGTACCTATATTGGTGACCGGAAATTTTTTCTTATTGTCCATAGTACACCTCCGTATCCAGCTCATATATCACATCATCTTTGTCTCCGGCTGCAGAAACAGTGACTATCTCTATATGCCATGAGACCGGACTTACAATATCGTCGTAGGTCGCCTGCAGTATGTAGCGGCAGTCCGTGCTGCCGGTATCGCAGGATTCCCAGTCTTCGTCGAATCCGGCTGTCAGTCCGTGGGTTTCTTTGTTTTTATCCTCTTTCTCTGCGGTGAGTGCTGAAGTGACTTCTGCAGACGGATATAATTCCCTTACCATATCAATGGTCTTATCAGGAGCTTCCGATGCCTGCGCCATCTCGGCAGTATTGCCGGCAACGGTCACCGCCATATTGAGTCTGGCGGTCTCCTCCGTCATGTTGTGAGCCTTGACGAAAACCTGCAGGCAGACTGCACTCACAAGTGAGAAAAACAGTATGGCTATTATTATTTCCATTAGGAATATGCTTGATCTG
Organism: Eubacterium sp.; assembly: GCA_021769545.1. The sequence continues at coordinate 7,093 of JAETSS010000018.1, read as the reverse complement.
CTGTGAACTATCTGTCTTTTCATCGCGAGCTCCTTTCGGAAGAAACGAGGGAATATTCAGTCCCGTCGTCTGTGGTGATATCGATGAAATACAGAGAGCCTTCGCGTGCTACTGAGAAAGCCTTTGCAGAAGCTATGTCGGTACCGGAGGCGAAGGCTATATCGGCTCCGTCACGTACGCGCAGCTCCTTGAGCTTTCCATCGTACAGATATATGTAGGTGGAAGTCCCGTCCTCTTTCAGTACCAGATGGTCGCTGCCGTCGATGACCTGCGCTGATATCTCACCGGCAGAGTCGTGCTGACGCAGCTTCTCGCTTACATAGGCGAAGGCAGTTCTCGAAGAGTAATTGTCCGACGCCGTAGTCGAAGTGGTATCGTACACCTTGGAGGAAAGCATCAGTACAGCCAGAGCCGAAGCCGCGAACACGAAAAACACGGCAATGGGAAATATCACGTCGATGACGTGCTTCCTGCCGTTTTTTCCCGAGGTATGGGACATGAACTGACTCATCTGTTTCCTCCTTCTTTTTCTATAACGGTAAAATCGGGCATGATATCTGCGCCGATAGGCTGATAGTCGATGAAGAATCGCTCCTCATCGTAGTACAGCCCGTAATGGTCCTTTAAATAATCAAGGCTCTCAGGGTAAACACCCTCTATGGCATAGCAGTGGGTTATACCTCTGTTTATAGCCGACTCAAGCAGCTGCTTTTCCTCTGATGAAGTCTTCGCAGACACGGAGTTTGTGATATACCAGAAGCAGCCTGCTATTATAACAAAAACAGCAATGGAAATTATCAGATTCCTTACTGAAGAGCTTCTTTTTCCCGTTTCAAATCTATGACTCAAAGCAAGCCTCCTTATTGATGCGCCCGTGCGCTTTTACAGCGCCGACATGATGTTGATCAGCGGCAGCATTACCGAAAGAAGTATCAGCCCTACGATAACGGATAAAATGATGACCAGCGTAGGCTCTACAGCTGCAAGCATACCGGATATCCTGGAATCGATCTCTTCCTCCTGATTGTCCGCTATTTTGCTCATGATCTCGTCCATGACGCCCGTTCGCGATGCGATAGCTGCCATTCTTGTGTAGATACCGGAAAATATCCCGCATGCCAGCAGGCTTTCACAGAGATCCTCGCCCTGAGCCACCTTTGCTTTGCAGGATTCCAGTTTTTCACGGAAGTTTCCGTTTTCTATAAGACCTGATGTAAGCTCGAGGCACTCCTCGGGAGTGAGCCCGCTGCTGAGAGTGAGGGCCATTCCGTTGGCAAATCTGTAGGATGCAATCTCATCCGCAAGTCGTCTGCGTCCGCTGAATCTTGCGGTAAAATGCAGGAATTTAGCTTTGCCGCTTTTCGTTTTGAAAAAGTACAGCGCAGCCAGCACAAGAACTGCGATGATGACTGCTGCCACGATCCAGTATCTGTTTAAGAAAAGTCCCACATTCAGTATCGCGCCGGAGATCCCTGTCATTTCAGTTCCCAGCTGTGCGAATACCTGACTGAAAATAGGCATCACCTTCATCATCAGAAGCAGGATGACCGCTATCATCATCAGTATCATGATGCATGGATATGTAACCGCGTTTTTGATGGAACGCGCGAGAGAATCTTCTTTCTCATAGTAATCAGACATGGATATCATTACGTCATCCAGTTTACCGGTCTGTTCGCCGATCTGCGTCATGCGGACCATATAGTCGGGGAATGCGCCGGTCTGCAGCAGCGCCTCATAAAGGCTGCCTGTCTGCGTCAGCGTATCGTTTATAGCAGTCAGCAGCTTTTTCTCACCCTTATCCTTAGCATCCTCAAGCATGATGGCGATCCCCTCGTAAGACGAGATGCCGGCTCTCAGTATCATGCCCATCTGCGAACAGAATGCGGCGGTCTCCGAGAGAGAAAGAGGAGGCAGATTTTTCTTTTCTGTATTCATATCAGCCATAAGAACTCCTTTCATGGTTGTTATCGTCTGTGATCCATATAACAAGATCAATAAGAATTTTTCAGTGTATAGTTGTCTCCGTTTCCTATATATTCGCTGACGGAGGCCGAATCGTTGTTTGCGGCAAAGGTCGGATCCATGAGCTCCCATGAATCCCCGCTGAATTCGACGATACCGTCCACCCAGCCAACATCGTCCACATAGGTGCTTATCCATGCATGGAACGCTGTGCCGGAATATCCTACCTCAAGCTTCGTAGGGATACCCTGAGATCTGAGCATACAGCACATCAGCGCTGCGTAATCGAAGCAGATGCCTTTTCCCGACGACAGTGTCTCGTCTACATCGGGAAGATATCCGTAGTCCACATTTTCAGCCTTGGAATCATCGTACTTGATGTTTTCCGTAACGTAAACGTAGACCTTCTCCACTACCTCGAGGTCCGTATAGGTGTCCTTTGCAAGCTCGCTGCCTTTGGCTACGGCATCGCTGTTTTCATCGAAATCCACGTATTGGTTGGGATAAAGGAAGGGCGTAAACTCATCCTTTATGGAAACGTCGATATCCTGGGACAGTACGACAGCATAAGAGTCGCCGCTTACGTTTTCCAGGATCTTGATGCTGTAGCTTCCGTTTCCGCCGGAAAGCGGAAAGGTCTGGTATTCTCCTCCCTTGGGAAGAAGATATGTGTATACCGCCTGAGTAGGATCGGTTATCTGTATTTTTACTTTGTCGCTGCCCGCACTGTAGGAGGCCATGATATATCCTTCGGAAGTATTGGATGCATCTATGGATGCATAGCTGTTGCCGTATTCCTGCTGATGGCTGGCCGCAGGAGAGAGAACCACAGGAGTGTTGTCTCTGGGTTTCCCCGAATGATCAGCGCTGTCTGCAGCGGTTTTGCCTCCGCCGCAGCTGCAGAAAAGGATACATGACGTCAGTGCGATAATAAGAAATATACCATATCGCAGCCGTGAGCTCATATCCGAAAATACGCTCCTTTCATAGTTTTAGTCAGTTTATCGGTGACAGAAGCAGGGATATCTCATTTCCCGCCTTGTCCGGAATTGTTATGGTTACTGTGCTATTTGGCACCTTGAAGGTGATGAGCCCGGTGTTTTCATCGTATTTTTCAGGCGTCATTCCCGATATATTGTCGTAATCGATGCCGGAATATGTATCCCTGACAAGGATGTATACATAGCCGTTTTCCGAATAGGAATCCTGGAATTCAGGCTTTTCCGAATCTATATGGGTGACCTTCTGGTTCCATGTTGTGGTCTGACCGTTGAGCGATACTGCGATTATCTCGAAATTGCCGTTTTCGGTCAGCTCCGCAGTGTATGTGTCGCCGTCCTTTGCCGTAAGGGCCACAGGCTTGCCGTCCAGTGACGCGCTCACAGACGAAACAGGCAGCAGGGTCTTGACTTCGATGTCGTATACGGCATTGGTAGCCGAGTCAACATCCGTGCGTTCCACGATCACCGAAGGCTTGAAGAACATCAGCGGCAACAGTATCAATATTATTGTAATGACAAAAGCAAACTTTTTCAACGGCTCGAACGGAGGTTTTTTGTAATTGCCCCAGCTTTCCAGTACTTCGATAGGAATGGCACTAGGTTTCATATCGCATGCGGAAAAAACGTTGTCCAGAAGCTGCCCGGCAGTTCTCGTATCCAACTTAGGGATATCGTTTTCCGGGCGATGAGCATTCATATTTGGTTTATTTGTCTTTATATTGTCGGTATTTTTGCTGTTTATCGAACTCATCCGGTGACCTCCTTTCCGCTGTATGACAGGAGCTTTTTCAGTGACTTCCTGCCGTTTGCAAGCTGACGCTTTACCGTACTTTTGCTGAGATTCATAGCGTCGGAGATCTCATCTATGGTCATATTGTTGTAGTATTTCATGATGATGGCCTGAGCCTCCCTCGGGGGAAGGGACAGGATACTTGACTGCAGCTCTGTCTGCTCGAGCCCTTTAAGGACCGTGTCCTCAGGTCCCATATCCTCGGAAAGGACAGAGGAAAAACCGTCGTTTGGCATCAGATCCTCTCCATGCTTTTTCATCTTTCTGGATATGTCAAAGCAAACGCGGAAATTGATCTGGTTTAGCCATGATACGAATAAACGCGGATTTTTCAATGTTTTTATGTTTTTCAGCACGATGATGTATACCTCCTGCAGGATGTCCTGCGCCTGGTATACATCATTGAAATACCGGTATATAAAGCGGTATTGCTGCTGATAAGTGGCAGTATAAAGCTCGGCGAAAGCGTCGCTGTCGCCCTGCTTTGTCCTACGCACCAGCGTGGCTATGTAGTCATAGTCCAGACCTGCCATAAAATAAGTTCCTTTCTCCTGGGTCGATCTGATGGATCTATCAGATGATCTTGGCATCTTGCTGCCATTGTTATATACTAGTGTTTTTGTCTGCGGATCTGATCCGTCTGTCCGAAAGCGCTATCAGCTTCGTGATTTCATTGAGCTTTTCTTCGCCGTTAAAAGCCGAGCCTATGCGATAGTTGATAGGAATTGCCAGATTTTTGTTATTATGCTCTGCAACGCGCTCTTCTATACGCTTTTCAAAGGTATCCATATCGCTTCTGCTGCAGTCCTCGAAGATGGCCAGAAATTTATTTCCGCCGTTTCTGCCGACAAAACACAGGGAAAGCGCTGCCGAGGACAATATCGATGAGAAGTCCTTGAGAAGCTGGTTACCCGTAGCGTGACTGTGGTTTTCATTTATTTCCGGAAGGTTGGTGAATTCTATCATCATGCAGCCGATATCCATCGGAAGCAGGATATCGTAATACTTTTCTATCATGGTATCGCAGCTGAATCTGTTGGGTATCCCGGACACATGATCGGAATATGCCGCACCGTAAAGAGCATGATCTCCTGTCTTCATCTTGCTGAGAAGAGCCAGATCGATCATTATGAAAACGAATCCGGCGATAAGCATTATCCAGATCAGAAAGAAAAGTATCGTAGCCGGTGTGTCGGAAAAGATATACTGTTTTACCGACGGTCGGAACAGCATAAATACACACAGCACAGACAGCGCTGCCAAAATGGTGATCTGAACGATTTTAAAATATTTGAACTGATTCATCAGAACCTCCCCTATATAAGAAAACGCTTTTGCGAAATTTTGCGAAATCGACAGGTACAATTAGTATTGGATATATTTAAGACAGAATAACACATTTTAGGGGAAATTTATATAGATAGGGGAAAGAAAACATCAAAATAATTCTTTGGGATTCCTTTTTTTTACTCTAATGGGAGGTTTTTCGGAGATAGGGTGGAAAAACGTGAAGGGTGTTTGGAAGGGGGGCATGCTGCGCCGGTTGGGTATGGCAGGAAACGAATTCTCAATTTTTTATTTTTTCAAAATTTTCTTGATGCTTCCTGCAACCGACCTTATAATATAAACAATAAATGCCATATTACTATTTTGATTTTGAAAAAAGGAGGTCAGCTATGCATAAAAGAGTTATGGCTGCAGCGTTTGCTATCGTTCTAACGTTGGGCATGTCTGTAGGACTGACATCATGCGGAGGTCCGGAGTACAGTGAAAGCTTTACAGCATATGATGAAGTAATCGATACGGAATATGCGAAGGAAGTGATCGAGAACATCAGCAGCTTCGGAGATGATCCGGCAACAGGCAACAGATCTGCAGGATCGCCCGCTGAAAAGCAGGTAGTCGATTACCTAAAGGGTGAAATGAAAGCTATAGGTCTAAAAAATGTGACGGAAGAGGAGATCACGGTAGACAACTGGATCTTCAAAGGCGCAAATATTACATTTACCAATGATGCCGGAGAAGAACAGAAAATAGATCTTGGCAGCTATCAGACCACGCTGCAGGCGGATAACGAGCAGTGCGAGCTGGTATATGTAGGGGAAGGGGCCGCGGCAGATTATGAAGGAATAGATGTTACGGATAAACTGGTGCTTCTCGATGTAGATCAAAATGAAAACTGGTGGATCAACTATCCTGCGTATCAGGCAAAGGTAAAGGGAGCAAAGGCCATCGTGGCGATGTCGGTATATCCGGAAAAGGGCCCTGATCGTATAGGTGTACAGGATGTATGCGGTCCGGCTGATGCTCCGGCTCTGGCCATAAGTGCAAAGGACAGCAAGGCGCTGCAAAAGGCTATAAAGAAGAGCGGGGGAGAATCGATAACGGTAACGCTGAATGCCGATTCCACCGTTACGAAGGACGGAACATCTCATAACCTGTGGGGAGAGATCCCGGGAAAAACAGACGAAACGATATTCCTGTTCGCCCATATGGACGGATATTTCCATTCCGCATATGACGATGCACAGGGAGCGGCAGTTTCCATGTCCATAGCTAAAGGCATCATCGACAGCGGATATGAGCCTGACAAGACTATACGCGTATGTATGCACGGATCGGAAGAGTGGGGCGTTTCGGGAAGTGAATACGACTGGTCGACAGGAGCCTATGAAGAGATCATGACCAATCATCCTGAATGGGTAAACGGCGCTTTTGCCATAGTCAATAATGACGGGGGATATGCGGTGGAAGGAGAAACCTGTGCAGGAACGAGAAGTGCAGTTGAGCTTATGGGCTTCGTGGAAAACAGCATCGGAGAGATCGCGGAGGATACGGTATACGACTGGTCATATGAAAAGACAAGCGTTTACACGGAAGACTTCCAGTGGGCAAGACAGGGGGTACCTGCCATCGTAGCAGGCTCCGGTGACGGCAGCAAATACGATGATATGGGATATCATTCCACTTATGACAGCTGGGATGCACAGCCGCTGGATGAAGAGGGGTTAACGGATGTCATAAGGACATACGGAAAGATAACTCTTGATCTCGACGCCCTTGATGTAAGACCTATGAGCTTTACCGACAGATTGAAGGATTTCGAGGAAAGTCTCGCAGATACAGATGAATTTGACGGATTGCTCGAAGACGGATATTCGGCAGCGGCAACTCTTGAAGAAAAGATGGCGGCAGTGGAAGAATCCGGAGAAAAAGATGAGGCCGTAGAGCTCAATAAGCGAACTCAGGAGGTATATAAAGCCTTGCAGGATTCGCTGCTGGGTCTTGACTTTGAGCCTGAAGCAATAGTAAAACACGAGCTTTATCAGAACAATAT
>JAETSS010000378.1 GCA_021769545.1 Eubacterium sp. | reverse complement strand
GGGAGGCAATGTTTATTTTCCCGTTGAGGATGGCATCGACCATGACACGTCCGGTTTTGATGATTGTATCCACGTTTGAAAGGTCGTCGTTAAGCTGACGGAGATAGGCGTTCACTTCGTCATATTTTTCCAGTGCCATGCTTGCCTGGAGCGCCTGGATATGATTGTGGTAATCATGCCGCCAACCGCGCATTCTGGTGTACATCGACTCTACTTCATCGCAGTATTTGCGCATCAGATCGCTCTGATAGGCTTCGATTCGTCTGTCGATCCATTTCTGAAACAGCATATCAATAACCGTGCCTTTCCGCAGCCTGCGGGACGGAAATGCAGGCGCAAAGCTTTAAAATAATCGTATGATCTCCTGACCGATCTTTTCTGCCATACCGCGGCTTATGGGAATTTCCTCATCGTTTTTCAATATCACGTATTCCCGCGTGATGCGTTTGATATACCGAAGATTGACGAGAAAAGACCGCTGGCATTTGAAGAAATACTCGTCCAGCAGCTTTTCCGTGTCGGTCAGGGAAGCTTTCATGCGGTAGGTTTTGTCGTTGGCGTGAATGGCGACATAATGCTTCTGCGCCTCAATGTAGCAGATCTGATCCAGCGGAACACAGTCGGTATGGTGGTCGAAAGTAATGCACAGCCGCTTTTCCGCTCTGGTAAGATTTGCCGCCGCCCTGTCGAGAACTGTGTGCAGCTTTTTTTCCGATACGGGCTTCATGAGATAGTGAAGTGCGGATACATCATATCCCTCTGCGATATAATCCGGGAAACCGGTGATAAATATAAGCTGTACAGCGGTGTTTTCCCGGCGGATAACCCTGGCAAGTTCCATACCGCTCTGACCGCCCAGTTCAATGTCCAACAGGAGGATATCCCATGACTTATCCTCTGAGTACAGGAACAGGAAGGATTCCGCTGACGGAAATGACCTGACATGTATGGCAGCATCCCGGCTGTCCGCCCAACGCTTCGCCAGGGAAGCCATATATGCCATGTCTGTGGGATTGTCATCCACGACCGCAATCTTGTATGTCATGATTACATAAACCTCCAATTGACCATGATCCTCTGTTTTGGATATCTTAACACAGTCCTGTTTATAATTCCAGTGAAAACATATGCCAACCGCATTGGTTACTATTCACAGTCGATTTGATGACACGATAAATAGAGCGGAGTTATAACGCCGCTTTTTCACTCGATATTCTGATATGTATTCAGGGTGATGCAGAGAAGATTTCAGCAAC
>JAETSS010000017.1 GCA_021769545.1 Eubacterium sp. | reverse complement strand
CGGCGGAAGTGCTGGGAGACCTGCAAACCCTAAGCGAACCCCTCGCCGACGCCCCTGCGGCGCAGATCGTTATACTCACGGGCGCAGGCAAGGCCTTCGTTGCGGGCGCAGATCTCGCTCAGATGGCTTCCTATTCAGGTGTCGAAGGTCAGGATGTCATCCGCAAAGGCTCAAGGATAATCAATTATATAGAGTCCATGGATAAGCCTGTCATCGCAGCCGTAAACGGATTCGCGCTGGGCGGCGGATGCGAACTGGCAATGGCATGTGATATACGCATAGCTTCCGAAAAAGCCAAGTTCGGACAGCCTGAGGTTGGTCTCGGAATCATTCCGGGCTTCGGCGGCACTCAAAGACTTCCGAAGCTGGTGGGAAAAGGCATGAGCAAATATCTCATCATGACGGGAGAGATGATCGACGCACAGGAAGCCCTCAGGATAGGACTTGTTGAAAAGGTAGTCGCTCCGGAAAAGCTCATGGATACATGCGAAGCACTGGCAAGGACCATCATGAACAATGCTCCTATAGCCATCAAGACCGCAAAGATCGCCATCAATAACGGCATCATGCTGGACGCCAATACTTCCATCGCTCTGGAAAGCGAAGCCTTCGGCGGTCCGTTCTGCTCTGAAGACAGAGTCGAAGGTATGACTGCGTTCCTCGAAAAGAGAAAACCGGATTTCAAGAACAAATAAAAACAATGTAAGAAAATCCGTCAAAAAATCACAGGAGCTGCCTGATCGGGTCACATGAACATCTCCATTGTTCCGATACGGCAGCTCCGTTTATTTACGCTATCGCTTCTATGCATCCTCCGTAAGTACATCCATTTCGACACCGTAGCTTTTCTTTATGGCATCGAACTCAAGATAATGCGGCTGTTTCAGATGTATCTTCTGAGCCTCTCTGCTTTCCCACTGCTCCCAAAGCAGCACTGCACTGTCATCATCTGCATAGAAAAAGAATTCATATCTTATGCATCCGTCTTCCTCTCTTGTCTTCTCCGGAGCTCCGCTTGCCTTCACCGCTTCATAAAATGCCTTGCGCGTTTCCTTGTCCTTTAGCTTATAGGTGACATAAAAATTAGTCATTTTCTTTCCTCCTTTAATTTTTGTCTGTAGTTTCTTTATATTTCAATCAGTTAAACCAAGCAACCAATCTCTTGCATCGATTATATTTTTTGCAAAATAAGACTACTGTCGTTATAATACCATCTTTTATTGAGATATACAAATCCCGACCGCATATTGAGCCTACAGTTCAATTTACATCCTTCTCCGTATTTGTAGCTAACCTAAACACATCGTTCTTATGTTTTTTGATATTTTTGCTGTCTATATCCTCGCCTGCCGCTTTTCTCTCTGATAAATCAAGCCAGGCTTTCATTTCCAATGAAATATACAGCACCAGGAAAGTACGCGTTCCTGTGCCGGAGCTGTACGTATTCTATAACGGCATAGCCGAGATACCCGTGGAAGATAAAATAAAACTTTCCGACTCATATGTCGCCAAATGTGATACAATACCCGTAGAAGCAGAAGTAAAAATCATTAATGTCAACTACGAAAAAGGCGCGGAGCTTTTAAGACGGTGCAGGACTCTTGAGGAATACAGCAGATTCATCCACATGATAAGGGAGAATGCAAAAGAGCTGCAGCTGAAACAGGCCGTAGAAAAGAGCATTGATGAATGTGTGAGTGAAGGAATGCTGAAAGACTTCCTGAAGAAAAATGGTGGTGAGATTATGGGTATATTATGTCATGAACTGACTAGAGAGCAATGTGAAGCGATAAGAGAAAACGATGGATATCTCAGAGGGCTGGAAGAAGGCGAAGCACGCGGTGAAGCGGAAGCAAAGAAAAAAATCGCCCGGAATTTCAAATCTGCCGGGCTCCCAATAGATATTATCGCTCAAAACACAGGACTGACAAGTGAAGAGATAGAGAACCTCTAGATTCCGCATAAAAAATCCGGAAATTCAGCAAATCATGGAAAAGTGCATCAAAGTATCAACGGCAAAGTTATAATATCAAAAAAAGTAGGAGTCCGATATCGATATATCCATATATCGATACTATGCTCCTGTTTTTTATCTTGAAATTTAAGGAACAAACCTATGCGAGTCTGCCGCCTTTACAACGCCGTTCCCTTCTCGGGAACGAACATATCGCTCATATCCACGCCTTCCAGCTCAAGCAGTGCGATCTTCTTATCTATGCCGCCTGCGTATCCCGTAAGGCTTCCGTTGCTTCCTATGACGCGATGACACGGGATGATGACGGATATCGGGTTGTGTCCCACTGCGCCGCCCACAGCCTGACTGGACATGCTCTCTTTGCCCATTCGTCTTGCGGCTTCTTTGGCAACTTCTCCGTATGTGGTGACCTTGCCGTACGGTATCTCCAGCAGGATGTCCCAGACGATCTGTCTGAATGCGCTCCCCTCCGGGGCCAGCGGAAGCCGGGATACGGATGGTGCTTCTCCCGCAAAGTATTCGTCAAGCCACTCCGCAGTTTTTTGCAAAGCATCCACGTCCTGCGGCTTTACAAAGCTGTCTACATCAGGCTCGCATGAATATTTCTCCCCCACGAACCAGAGCTCTGCCAGCTTTTCCCCGTGACTTATCATTATCATATCGCCTATAGGCGAAGCATAGTGTGCCGAATAATACATGTCATCACCTGTTCCTTTTCTCTAAAGTATCTCCTCAAGCTCCTTCAGCGATCTTATCTCGTGATCTATACGCAGATCTGCCGTCAACTCATTGCCATCGGGATTGAACCAGCAGCATATTATCCCTGCATTGTTTCCTCCCGCCATGTCGCTTGTCAGAGAATCGCCTATTATCATCGTCTTCGCGGGATCGTAGTCCGGGATCTTCATGCTGCACATATCGAAAAACTCTCTGCTTGGCTTTTCCGCGCCCATTTCCTCGGAAATGAAGATACCGTCCATGAAGTCCTCGAGTCCGCTTTTTTTCAGCTTTCCCCACTGTGCCACCGCGCTTCCGTTGGTAACTACATACTGCCTGTATCTGCCCTTGAGATATCCGCATATCTCGGTTGCGTACCGATGCATCACGACGCTTGATCCCAGCGCCTCCTGATACTCGTCGTTGATCTGCTCCACGGGGAGATGGGAAACGCCTAGGTAGGCGAAGAAATCCTCGAATCTTCCCAGATAGACCTGCATCCGAGTTATTTCACCGGTCTCCGGCCTGTTCCGGTAGGAATGTTTGCACTGTGAATACCCGTCCATCTGCTCGTCGCTTATATGTACGCCGTACTTTGCGAGACATCCGCGGATGCACTCCTCCTCCGAAGCCTTGAAGTCAAGAAGCGTCCCGTCCACGTCCCACAGAATGGTGGTTATTTCAGACATCGCATATTCTTCCGGCCTGCTCCATGGAAAGGGTGCTCCGCACGCAGGGCATTGGTTGGGTCTTTCAAATTTCAGGTTTTTGGGCGTCAGGTATACCATGCCGTAGTAATGCCACTGCTTTATGATGCTGCCGCACTCAGGACACGAATCCATCAGCGGTCCGCCGCATTTTGGACAGCGCTCCTCCTTTGCTCTCCTGTATGTTATATCCACATGACCTTGAGGACATATCCTTGCATAAAAATTACTCATCACTTATCCTCCATCATGGACTCCACCTGGCTCATCCTTCCGGTGACCAGATCCTCCGAAAGGCAGACCTGACCGCACTGAGGGCACCTGTTCACCTTGTGTCTGAAGCTCTTTCCCAGATAGGAAAACTGCACGTCCATTTCCTTAAGCTCCACCTTGCATCTATCGCATATCAGTATCTGTTTTTTTTCCATTCCAAACGGCCTCCAGTTCTATTTTCATCCTGTGGGTATAGAGATTATGCACCTCATAGCCTTCCTCTGCGGGGCTGTACTCCACCCAGCATGTGATATAGCCGATCTCCTTGTATGCCTTGTAGTGACCGGTCTCGGGATCCAAAGTCTTCCTTCCGGTGGTTTCCGCATTGGAGATCACCTCGTAGATATCCTCCTCCAGGATCTTCTGCCTGTTTGCCTTCCGGCGTACTTCCTCGGTCATGATGATCTTATGATCCTTTTCGTATTGTTCCATATCCATAGATGCTTCCTCGTTCCATATTTCTTCAAGCAGGCGCTTTTTCAGCGTGACGCGGTTTATCCTCTTTCGAGTGACATCTGGCATCGGGCCGGATGCATCAGGGTCTATGTCAAAGAGTAGGTCAAGTATGTGCACTGCCTTCTTGCCTCTGTCGCAGAAAATGTCCTTGCAGTTCGAACAGTATACTATATAAGGGTCGTCGCTGATCTCGATACGTTTTTGGGCAACGTATTCTGCAAAATCCGGGGCTGCGACGCTTCCCATACCTCCGAATCCGCAGCAGCCGTGTCTGTCTCCCTTAGGCAGATCCACTGCATCTACGCCCGAGGCTGCCATAAGCGATCTTACCGCTGACTGAACGTCATCATCATTTCTCGCAGAGCACGGATCGAATATCGCAAAGCGCTCGCCTACTGTGTCCGCGGCTTGCACATCTTCCGCCGCTTCCGCTGCGCTTTCTTTATCGTAAAAGCCCCACTTATCCAATATTTCATAAAGCGAAACCATCTCTATCTCAGGAAGATATTCCCTGAAATGCTTCATACAGGACATGCAGGCCATGATCATCACCGGCTTTCCCAGCTCTATCCAGTCCCGGCGCAGGCTTTCCAGCTCTTTATCATGCATCTCGCTGTTTCCGTCCCAGTCTACGGGGACGCTGCAGCATCGGAGCAGTATGGACGTGTCCGCCTCTTTGGAAAGCAGCCATTTATACGGCTTCAAAACGTATTCCGGGTCGAGGGCTCCAAGGCCGCAGCCCGGGAAAAACGCATACTTGCCCTTTCCTGCTCCGGCAGTCCTCTTCAACGCGGCATATTCTCCGTTGGCGAAGGCCATGTCCCGTATGAAATACTGTCTGTACGCCTCCGGTACCTTATCGGCTTCATGCATCTTATGACGCGCGTACTTCACCATCCCGCAAAGGTCTATATGCTCGGGACATGCTTCCGTCATCATGCCGCACATGGTACATGCCGCCACATATTTTCTCGCCGGCGACTTATGTACAAGGGAGCCTGCGGGCTTGCACGAAAGGAAGATCTCGTCACGCATCTTGACAGGCATCTTATCATAGTAATCCACCAGGTCGCATTGATTTACACATGCATCGCACCGGCATCGTATGCAGCGCTGCGCCTCAGCGATGCATTCATCCTCCGTCATGATATCGCATTGAGGAACGATGGCGGGAGATCCCGTCAGCCTGTCTTCATCTGCGACACAGCCTGTTGGAGGCTGCTTTTTAGGATATTCCGCCTTGCCCGTCTTCAAAAATGCTTCCGCACTTGTGGAAATATTTATACCGTCAGCGAGAGCATGCATCAGATCTTTTCCGCAGACCTCGCCGCCTATGAATACCGCTGTTTTTCCTATTACCATACAGCCGTCTGTCTCATCTGATGCCCCGTCGCTTTGATCCGGCATCGGGACGCCAAAGGTGTTGCCTCCGGTTCCGGTAGCTATATATATCACATCGTACTTTTCATAATCTTCTTCGCTGTCCTCAGCTTCACCTTTACACAGCTCATATATATCATCGATCTCTGTTTTCAGCCTGAGACCGTATTTTTCGTTTTTCATCTGCAGCTCGAATTCGCCCATGTACGTTTCCTCATCCATGAGCTGCGCCAGACGTCCGCCGATCTTATCATTTCGTTCGAATATCGTAACATCGTATTTCTTCGACGCCATACGAAAGGCGAATCCCATTCCCGACAGCCCCGCTCCGACGACGGCTACCCGCTGCTTTCTTGCAGGAAGATTGTATCTGTTGGGCTCCCTGCGCTTTGCATTGGATATAACCGATCTTTCCAGCTGTCTGATCTGTACCGGCGAATCCACGGCGCTTCGTATACATGCATTCTCACAGTATGCGGGACACAGCTCCGACACGATGCCGGGGAAAACTACGCAGTCACGTATGGACTTATATGCCGCATTGAAACGTCCCTTTGTGATCCTTTCCTGTACGGAGAGGATATCCATTTTAAAAGGGCACGCATCCGCGCATGTAGGGATATCATGCTCTCTGCATGTCTCAAATTGCTTATAATAATTCTGCATGTCGTCTCCTTCCTAAACATGTACTCATTTTAACATGCCTTCTGTCTTAATTCCACCATGTAAATCATGGCATCCACAGAACAAAAACACGGGAAAGGTCTTCCTCTCCCGCATTCTCGCTGATTATTATAATTTATACTATCTCTGTTTTACTGCTACTTCTCTTTTTTATCCATTCGCCCCGTCAGCTCCGGCACGGTCCAGTTCTTAGGCTCGTTATATACCAGCTTGCTTAGATAAGGTCTTGCCAGCATGATCATTATACCCATAATGGAGAACGTCATTCCGGCTACCGGTGCACCGATGACAGCGAACAGAGGCTTGAGTCCCAGAGTAAATGGAACCGTCAGCAAGGCCATTATCACCGTTACTATGAAGCTCCTAGCACACATCTTATATGCACGTCCGAAGATGACGAAGCTCAGCAAGATCGCATTGTATCCGTACAGTCCAAGCATGATACCACCCTGGCCTATTCCGATAACCACCGCCAGTGCCGTTGCCAGCGTTCCTATAATTATAGCCATCAGCGTATCTATCCTCGATGCACAACAGATAGCGATGAGCACTATCACTCCCGCTACAGGAGCGAGCGGTACATCCTCTAGCCATATCATTTGTGCGATTCCGTTGAGGACCGCCTCAACGAACTGCGGAATCGACCACGTTGCTCCGTCGTTCTCAAGCAAACTGACACAGCCGGGAGCAAACATCGGATCAGGAGACAGCTTCGTAATATAGTAGGTACAGCCCGCAATCAGCGCCAGCGCCAGAGAATAAGGTGCGGCCAGCGGCGTAACCTGATAATCCGACAAAAGCCTTCTCATCGCCGCCGTAATCAGCACGCAGAGGGCGGAGCCGATCGCACTGAAAAACAAGATCTGTGGCAACGCACCCATATCCAACTGATACGTTACCATCGGTATCGCCATTCCGATAAGTGCCGGATTGAGCGTATAGAGTCCTTCTCTGGCCTGACCCATCGGAATGCCCATCACGTATACGAGCACCGTCGCAATCAGTACTGACCATACACAGGAAATCCCCTGAACCGGCGATGCAACGAAGGCTGCTACCAACAGCAACACACCGCACACAGGATGAAAATTTATTACCATCTGTGCCACACCGGAGATCATGACATCCAGGAACTCAACGACCTTGTTCTTATCTCCAAGCGCCTTCCATCTATCCATTATACCGTTCATTATACCAGTCCTTTCAACGCTTCACGAACAGCCTTTTGGGCTTCAGTTACCTCTTTAGTCATCTGCGCATCTTCCTCAGGTGTCAGTGGAACAAGGGGCTTGCGCACATATCCGCCTGCCATCCCGTTGATCTCCGCCCATTTCTTGAGGTAAGCCATCGTCATGATATCCTTATAGAACGGAATCATCAGCCACTTGTTGTAATTCTTTCGCAGCGGCTCAAGCGCATCGAAAATAACCTTTGCCTTTTCCAGATCGCCCTGCTCTATCAGTTCGATGTATTTAGCTATCGGTCTAAAATCAGGAGTCTGATAGAGATAAGGTTCAGGATCGGCAAACAATATTCTCTGACCCTGCTCCGTCGCATTTACCCAGAATTTTTCTTCAGTCGGATCCGATACCAGAACGTCAGGTCTGGCAACCTTTCTAAGTGAATTGTTCACTTCATCCGAAGCAGTTGTTTTCAATATCTTAAGGTGTGGATTCTTATTCATTTCCTCAAAGATTTCGGCATTGAGGATACTTCCCTTTAACGTGATTCTGTTGAATATAACCGTCGGCATATCGATTGCATCCATCAGTCTGTTGAAATATCCTACGAGTTCATCCTTTTCCTGAGCTTCAGCCGGCGTCGAGAGACAAACGTAATCCATACCCAGCTCCTTATATACAAGTCCCAGAGCTATAGTCTCGTCTTCATCATCCAGAGTAGCAACCGCGCAGACCTTTATCCTACCTGCTGCCTGATCGATTATCATCTTCACGATCTTGATTCGTTCATCAAGAGGCACGGCCCAGTTTTCACCCATCAAGCCGTTACAAAATATGCCATCGATACCTCGCTCCACGTAAGCGTCAACATTGGCTCTAACTCCTGCTTCATCGATAGATCCATCTTCCAGAAACGGCGTATGAATCGCAATCCAAATCTGTGTGTTCATTTTCTGACTTCCTTTCTGTTCTCCGTTTTCATTACCGGGCTATATTGCCTGGATTCACTGTTTCATTTGATGAGTCAATTATCTTACATATCAGAAAATACAGAAATAGGCCATATAAATAGTTTTTCCGCCGACAGTTTCTCAAAGCATGGAATATATATCATCGAGAATACTCCTCAAGGAGAAAAAAGTTCCTCTATATGGAACTATAGGGGAACTTCTCTCTAACTTCTCTCATCGCTCTGTTGAATTGTGATTCCATCTCGACGCCTTCATCCGGTGATACAGGTTTTAACGGGCATCGCACATTACCTCCCACGAGTCCGGCAATCTCCGCGAATTTTTTCAGATAAGCCATCGTCATTATCCCATCGTAAAACGGTTTCAAAAACCAGTAATCGTACACTTCCCTCAGCGGGTAAAGTGCATCGAAAACCTTCTTCGCATTTATGATATCGCCATTGTCGAGCATGCGTACATATGTCTCTATCGGTCTGAAATCCTCACTCTGGTACAGATAAGGCTCCGGATCGGAAAACATTATGCGCTGGCCGTTCTCCGTCACATTCTTAAAGAACTGTTTTTCATGTGGATTAGCCACCATTACGCCCTCCCGCGCAACGCGCTGCAGCTCTATGTTCACATCATCCGAAGCAGTTGTTTTTAATATTTTAACATTGGGATTCTTCGATATCTCGGCAAAAGCCTGCGGCGCCAGCACATTCCCTTCGGGGGAAATGGAATTGAAGAGCACAAACGGCATATCAATCGCTTCCATTTGTCGATTGAAATAGCTTATCAGCTCTGGTACCGGTACTTTACGCGAAGGCGTTATCAGACACGTATAGTTGAGCCCCATCCGCTTGTATTCCTTTCCCAGCTCGATATTCTCCTCCACAGTACCTACGGAGGCTACCGAACAGACCTCCATCCTGCCATCGGCCGCATCGAGCACAGTCCTGGCAATATCGATGCGTTCCTCCGCACCAACAGCCCAGTTTTCACCGAAGAGTCCGTTGCAGAACAGCCCTTCGATACCACGCTCTGCAAACGCTTGAACATTCTTTCTCAGACCTTCGTAATCGACGGTTCCGTCATCATAAAAAGGAGTGAATATCGCTGACCATATTTTAGTATGCATCGTACCCTCCTTACACGTTATAAAGATCAGGATCGAACGCCTTGAACAGCTCCGACCTGTTTCTCACCGACATCTTGCCGTATATATGACTTATATGCTTCTTCAATGTTGATTTTGTAATGAACAGGCTATAACATATCTCGTCATCCGATTTATGATCGTACATATTTTTCAGCACTTCCAGCTCTCTCTTCGTAAGGTTGAACCTGTCAGCAATTATGTCGAGCAGTTTATATTTATCGTTGTTGACCGCTTCAGGTTCATCCGAGTTCATCACCTTGTTGAACTGCAGGGAGATATGTGGCTGCAATACATCCATCGCACATATATGCGCCGCCGAAAACGGCTTCACCTCATCGCGCCTCATCAACAGAATAAAGCCCTGCAGCAGCGAATCGTGATAGAGAACCGTCGTCAGTGTGTTGTTGGGATTACGCGGTATGATACTTTCCCGGAAGTTCATCCTCTGACTCTCTGTAAACTGATCGCGGGAAAATCCGCAGGTCACGCTTCCGTTGGGCAGCATACATACACCTCTGATGAATGGGCTGCCGGCCAGACAGTACTTGTTGATCAATTCCGTATCCTCCGGGAGAAGGTTGACCCCCACAGAATTTTCTATAACTATGCCGTTATGCCCTACCCTCGCCTGCGTAAATATGCCGCATGTATAAGGGCATACGAGATCGAGATGCTTCATCACATTAAAGAGAAATGTAGATCTGTCATCCTCGACATTTATACCATAGATCGTCTGATTGATATTACGCCAATCTGAATTCGTAAGTGTATATGGCATTTCGAACACCTCACATCATAACCTGTCATCCGCTGCTGAATCCTGACTACAGCAACGACGCTTCATATATGCCCCTTCTCAAGTATGTATCCATTTTAACATGTCTTTTATCTGAATTCCACCATGCAAATAATTCCGGTGAAATAAAGCAGAGCGTGCAGTTTATGGCACGCTCCGCAGTTAAAGTTTTGTTTTCAGCTATACTTTGTCGTTATTTCCACTGAACGCCTTCCTTACCCAGTGAGCCGAATTCAAGATGCTCAGGCTTCGAAGGATCGAGCGGATTGTTCTTGATATCCTCTATTTCATCATAGAGGTCTCCGCCGAGGAAGTAAGGCTCAGGCTTGTTAGGGTTAGGTTCGCCCTTGGCAAGCGCATCTATACCGGCCTTTACCTTGGCAGGTGTTGCAGGAAGCTCGTAGATTCTTACGCCTACTGCATTGTTGATAGCGTTGATAACGGCCATGTGATCCGAAGACTGGAATGCTTCGGAAGCTCCGGATGAACCGAAAGGTCCTCTAGGATCATGTCCGCCTACATCTATTGCAACCAGTTTGTCAGGTACATCCTTGATATAAGGAACTCCTGCACCGAACATGTTGCTGTGCTTCTTAAGGTCGTCGTAGTTTTCGCTAAGAGCGAAGCCTATCGAATGGGACATACCGCCATATACCTGACCTTCTACTGCCTGAATGTTACCAGGCTTACCGATCCAGTATACACATGTCATTCCCGTACATGTAGTCTTACCTGTTGCAACTTCTACATCCACCTCTGCCAGATAAAGTGCATATGTGTATGTATAAGTCGGGTTACCGCTTCCATCGTTAGGGTCCAGATCGTAGAAGTAATCGTATTCGTCTACCGTAGCCCAGTCGCCCTGATATCTGGTAGGGAGACCTTCTGCGATCATTTCATCGTATGTTCTGTAAGTACCGTCAGGCTTTCTCATAGCGTCTGCGATGTTCTTCGCTGCTACGATACTTGCTTTACCGTTTGCATAGTGTGATCTCGATCCTGCGGATTCACCTGTGTTAGGACAGTATTTGCTGTCTGTCTGGATCAGCTTGATGTCGTCAGGTGTAACGTCAGGGAA
>JAETSS010000377.1 GCA_021769545.1 Eubacterium sp. | reverse complement strand
AGGAAGCCGAGCCTGCTTTTCCAGCAGAGCAGTATCAGCGCAGCGCACAGCCCCATACAGAGCAGCACCAGAATGATCTTTGTCACGGGCTTCATCACCGTCGTTTCCGACAGATCCCGATTTAGCGCATCACCGGCATTTTCCCCGTCAAGGCTGTCGTATCTTCCCACCTGCTGATTGAGGGTCGCCGTAAGATCCGGGGCCGCCTGCTGCATGGCCTGTTTTATGAATTCCTCTTCCATTGGCGAGATGCTGTAGGCTCCCGATCCATTGACCTCATCTATTCCCTGTGAAAAAGCTCTGAGCAGCTCATCGTCTGCGATCTCTTCATACTCAGTACCGTAAAGCTCCGTGCTTATGGCTGCCGCAAGGTAGTCTCCAAGGAACTCGTTCATGGCGTCGGTACGAAAAACGGCTTCCGCTATCTCACCGTATTCTCCGCCCATGTTCACCGTGGATTCCGCAATGGCTTCCTCCACCAGACGCGCCACGATATCGCTTTCCTTCATGGACTCCCTTACGGAATCCTCCGAGACAGCCCTGTCTATGGCGAAGAGCCCCATAACAAGACCTTCCGCGACCAACAGGAGCATTACTATTATCACTGTTGAGATTATTTTTATCGTTTTCACAAAATCGCCCCTTTCCTTTTTTGTAACGAATATTTATATATTATACTCCTTCGGAGCGATTAGTAAAGCGTTGATCGTCCGAGACAGCAGGCTGCAGCAGACCTCAGAGACCAAAGACGGCCGACGGACAGCGATCCGTCAGCGAAAAAAAATCCCGACGGCAGGCTGCAAGTGACGGCCTGCAAGCGACGGCCTGCTACAGCGATAACGGGCGACCGCCGCTACAGTCTAGAACCAGTCGGCCCGGTCGGATTCGCTGCCTAATATCTGACCCGTTGCCGCATCGATCTTGAACTCGTACTCATATCCGTCGTATCTTATGTCTATCTCGTATTCAAGTCTGCCGTCGTCATGCTCTCTGTGAGCCTTCACTATATCAGAGTCCGCAGCACCACTTACCTGTGACAACGCTATTGACTGTGCCTTGTCCATGCCTATATCCGTTGATGATGAAGGATCCTGCTGTACATCCGAAGGGCTTACCGCCTGACCGTTATTGTGCTCCAGCGCCCGGTTGGTGAGATCGTTCTGCATCTGCGCATCCCTTTTGCCGCGTTCATAGCTTGCTTCGCTGAGGGCATATGCTCCCACTGCCGCCAGCAGCACTACGATAATGATAGCCACCAC
>JAETSS010000376.1 GCA_021769545.1 Eubacterium sp. | reverse complement strand
GCGGGAAGGATATGACTGTTATGGGAATTGTGCGAAGTAAATATTATGGCATCATACGGGGTGTCACGGTGGGGATCTCGTTTTTTCTGCAGATCGCCCTGATGATCTTTCTGGGAATGTATCTGATGCGGTATTCGATCATCGCATATTTTATGCTGGAGATCGTGAGTGTGATCACGGTATTTGCGCTGGTAAATGATGCGGAATCCTACAAGATGAGCTGGATCGTCATCATACTGGTGCTTCCGGTATCGGGGTTGTTCCTGTATTTTATGTGGGGACGCAAGCGGGTGAATTCCAGATATTTCAGGAGTCTTAGAGACAATGACAATCACATGATGCAGAGTCTGAAACAGGGTGACAGTATCGTGCAGGATCTGGAGCGGCAGCACCCGAACAAGGTGCAGATCAGCCGCTATCTGCGAAAAGAAGGGTTTCCGATCTACAACAATACGAAAGCGACTTATTTCCGCGTGGGCGAGGATGTCTTCGCGGCGATGCTGGATGATCTGAAAAATGCCAAAAAATTTATCTTTATGGAATATTTCATCGTGTCGGACGGGAAGGTCTGGCGTGATATACTGGAAGTGCTCACGCGGAAAGTGAAGGAGGGCGTTGAGGTCAAGCTGCTCTTTGATGATTTTGGGACGCTGCGCATCAACACGCAGGCATTCCGCAAGGATATCAAGAGCCGCGGTATTGAGATGTGTATCTTCAACCCGATCCACCGCGGTGTGACAAAGATGTCCTTCAACTACAGGAATCACAAGAAGATCACGGTTGTTGACGGCAATATCGCGTATACCGGGGGATTTAATCTGGCGGATGAGTATGCAAATTATATCGAGCGCTTTGGGCACTGGAAGGAGTCAGGGATCCGGCTCTGCGGGGATGGCGTGTCCAGCTTTACGTGCTTTTTCCTTGTTATGTGGCGTGTTGCAAACAAGAGTGCTAAGATCAATGACGTGGATTACAAACCGAATATCCATGTGCTTGAAGAGGGATATGTCCAGCCGTTCATGGGCGGTCCTCACAGAAATCCGCACAATCCAACCGAGGGCGCATACACCAGGATGATCAACAAGGCGAGAGATTATATCTATATCACAACGCCTTATCTTGTCCTCGACCAGAGTATGCGCGAGGATCTGGCCAATGCGGCTCTCAGCGGCGTGGACGTGTGTATCATCGTGCCAAAGATCTATGACAAGTGGTATGTCTATATGGTGAATGTCTCGAATTACGGCAAGCTCATGGAAGCGGGCGTGCATAT
>JAETSS010000016.1 GCA_021769545.1 Eubacterium sp. | reverse complement strand
AAATATCCTGTAGTACGCTCATGAGAACATTATGCAGGAAAACGATAAAAAAAGGAACCCCTAATTCCCCCATGAATGGGGGCTAGGGGGTTGAGGTGTCGAAGACACTTTTTTATATGCACTATATCCGTTATGATGTGCTGTATCAAGCTGTATTGGAGCGATTGCAGTATTGGGCTAAGGCAGTACAGCAGGACGAAGAAAAGGTGTTGAACAAAATACAGAAAGTCGGCAATGCAGAGAGAATACGAGAAAAGAAGAAAAAGTCAAATGCCTTGAGGAAAGCCGAGAACCGACAAAATGAGATTGACCGTTTATTTGCGAAAATGTATGAGGACAGAGCCAGTGAGAAGATAACGGAGCGAAACTTCATTATGTTGTCGGGCAAATATCAACAAGAACAAATCGAGCTGGAAAATGAGATAAAAAACCTAAGAGAAGAATTAAATAAAATGGAGCAGGATATGATTGGTGCTGAAAAGTGGATTGAGTTAATCAAAGAATATTCCGTACCAAAAGAACTGACTGCACAATTATTAAATGCCATGATAGAAAAAATCCTCATTCATTCGGCAGAAATCAATGAGAATGGGGAGCGAATACAAGAAATCGAGATATATTACCGATTTATTGGAAAAGTAGATTGATAAAGAGGGTTCATATCTTTAACTAAGGGAAAGCGGAAAAAATTATCCCGATATCCACAGCCTGTTGCTGCTCAGTTCATTATTCAACGTATCTCTTGACCAATTAATAAAAGGAGATGTTGAAACTATGAGAACAGAAATCAAAGAAACGGAAATCAGGAAATTCAATTTTTACGGAACCATCTACGGAATACTTTTGATCATGGTGATAGTGTCCGTTGTCCCGCTCATGGCATGGATAGATCTGTATGCCATAATACCATGGGGCGCTTTGGTGGCAGTTACCCTGGGGGTTTCCATTAAAGTGGAAAGATTGAAAAAAGACAATAACCTTTCCACATATAAGGAAATCGTTGCGTTCACGGAAGGCAAAAATCTGGATGAGATCGAAAAGCAGCAGGAGCGTGCAAAGCGCCCGTATCAGAGGGTGCTGTTTGCTATCGGGAGCGCGGTGATAGGATTTATCGTATGTTATCTTATGGCAAAGCTGTTTTTGATGTGATGTAATGGATAGAGCTCTCGATGAGGTTGTCTTTGAGAACGCAGATCATGTCAAAATTTCAAAAATGACTAAATCGGATCTACGGTGGTTGACTTGAAGAATAAATTTATATATGATTTGATATATAAATTTAACGGAAAAGGTGATAGATATGGAAGACATACAGATAAAAAAACAAGGACACATAGCGATCATTACAATCAACAGACCGAAGGTCCTCAACGCTTTCCGCGCCCAGACCCACCGGGAGCTTACCGAGGCCGTCATAGAGGTGGGTAAGGATCCGGACATATACGTGATAATATTAAACAGCGCCATCAGCAAAGCATTCACAGCGGGAGGCGACATCAAGGAAGAAAGTCAGCTTACAGGAGAGACTGCCTATGAATTTTCTCAGGTAGGACAGACCTGCGCCAGGACCATCTATAACAGTCCGATCCCGGTCATAGCCGCTGTAGAGGAATATGCATTGGGCTGGGGTCTGGAAGTGATACTGGCCGCCGACATCACCGTAGCTGCAAAGTCGGCAAAGATCGGTATCCCGACCATAAATCTCGCAGGGATACCGTGCTGGACAGGCACGCAGCTTTTATCGAGGGTCGCAGGCGCTTCGCGTGCGTGTGACATCCTCCTGACGGGAAGGACCCTCAGCGCGGAAGAGTGCTATGATCTCAATCTGGTGGAGTATCTGACAGAAGAAGGCAAGCTCATGGATAAGGCAATGGAGATCGCAGAGACCATCGCCGATAAATCGCCTCATGCCGTAGCGCTGATGCGAAAAGCCATCAAGCAGGGTCTCGAGCTTCCGCTGTCCGACGCGCTGGAGCTGGAAAGAAAGCTGTTCGTAGAGTGCTACGACAGTGAGGATCGAAAGGAAGCCACGAAGGCGTTCCTTGAAAAGCGTCCACACGGGCAGTACAACAACAGAGCCGGAGTAAAAAAATAAGACAGCATAAAGCTGCAGAGCCGGAAAAAGAAACGGAATAACAAAGCCGCGATACGGTTTGCATGGAATATGGAAAGCATACCGTTCGCGGCTTTTTTTGGTTTTTGGAGCTTTACAGCTCTTTCATGTGCTTCGTGATCAGCCCATAAAAGATGACGAGCCAGAGAAACCCGATGCAGGCCAGCGAGGCGGTAGGCAGCCCCAGCCACGTGACAAGGGCGGAGATGAAAAAGATGAACACAGGCGGTAATATGAGCATGAATGCGTTTTGCATACCCATGACAGAGCCTCTTTTATCTTCCGGTATCCTGTCGATGATGAGGAATCCCAGCAGTGATGAAAGCGGACCGCAGGCGATGCCCGTGAAACAGGCGGCTGCCAGAAGCAGCGGATAACATGGCAGTATACCCATGACGCTGAGGCCTATCCCCATGCCGATAAATGAGATCACATACCAGCGTCGTCTGCTGAGTTTGTCCACGAATATCGAATAGATGACAGGGCCGATGATATTACCCAGCGCCAGCATACTGAGCACGTAACCCAGCAGATCGGGACGCCCGATTTCAGTAAAATGAACGGGGAAGATCAGTCCCTGATATCCCGCTGTGATGACGACGATGCCGGCAGACAGGATCATGGAAAATGTGATCACTCTGTCGTTTTTGAACATGATGTCGACGCCGTCCTTTAACGTAGAAAGCATGGAGGTTGACGGAGGCGCGTCGCTTTCTGCATGAGGATCGCCGACTGACGTCGGAATGGAAAGGGTCACCAGTGCGGCGATCAGGGATAAAGCTGCCGTCACCCACAGTGCGGGCACATTGCCCATGGCTCCGATGAGTACGGATGCCATGGCGGGACCGATGATCACTGCCAGCGAATCGAGCGACTGCCATATGCCGATGAATCTCTGCAGATCGAGATCGTCCCTCTTTACGACAGACGGAAACAGCACATCCCGGGCGGTCATGCCCGGGATATCACCGATCGCTCCCAGGATCCCCAGCCCTGCGAACCAGCCGAAGGAAAGGCCTACGGTCATTTCCACGATGGGAAGAGCGGCAACGCAGGCGGCTGAGATCAGATCGGATATCACGGAGATGCTACGTCTGTTGAAGCGGTCAAGCAGCGCTCCGCCAAGTATGCCTGCCAGAAACATAGGCAGCCCGCACAGCAGCGACAGCGTTCCGGCAGCAAGAGGATCCCCTGTCTTTATGAGCAGGACTACAGGCAGGATGACAGATGCGGATGCATTGCCCAATACTGAGATGAAACTCGAGATCATAAATCTGAATGTGACGCTTTTGATGAACATATAGACTCCTTTTCATACGGCTTGATGCGGTTCGATATGGTTTGATACAGTTTGATGCGGCTGCGGCTCGCCTTCGTGTGTGCGGATTTCTCCTGCTAAAAAATAATCCTTGACGTAGCGTCCATGTCAAGGATATGATGAAAAATTTATTTTTTGTTTTGCAGAATCTTTGCGATCCGGTCCGCTACATTCATTTGGAGCGAGTAGAATTCATCACCGTCGTACATGCGAAAGAGCAGGTCGATGTTATCGGAGCCGGAGAGATGTTTGTTGAGCTCGTACCGGTTGAAATCGCAATCGTCGAGGATCTTTTGGAAAAGTACTGCGCCTTTTTCGGCAACAGCGTTTTTCTCTTCTTCCGTGGCGCTTTCCCTGAGGCGGTATATTTCCATGCTGAGATCGCAGTATTCTTTGAAGTGACCGTAGTCTATCAGACGTTCATAGTAGTTCAGAACTTCATCGAGGTCTTTTTCTTCAAGCAGATGGTCGATCAGGAGCAGGCCGTCCAGCTCACGCTCCAGCAGCTCAGGCGGATAATCGTGTTTTATCAGCAGGTTTGCCAGACGTGCAAAGGCGGCCGGAGTGTCGGCCGTTACCCCTGCTCTTTTCAGTATCGCTATGGTACGCCGCTGCTTCTGAAGCTGCTTTATCCTTTTCTCAAGCTTCCTGTCAAGCTCATCCAGTTCATCGAGGATGTCGTTGCTTTCCGCCGATTTTTGATCCAGCATGTCTTTGACCATTTCCAGAGAAAAACCCAGGGAAGTCAGGTTCTTTATGCGCAGGATCTTGAGGAGATCGTATATATCGTAGTCGTAATAACCGTTTTCGTTTTGACTGATATCATCAAGAAGCCCGATACTTCTGTAATGGCGCAGCGTGCGCGGAGTGACGCCCGCCAGCTTTGCAAATTTACCGCTGTTCATGGAAAGCTCCTTTCGCCGGATCATCGCGGGGGATGATCGTGAGGGTAGATATAGCTTGATTATATATTATTTGCGGGCATTGTGGTAGGGATAAAAGTGGATAGTGGAAAATGGCGAAGATGGTGGATGCACGGGGCGGTGATAAAATAGTTGTGTATTCGGGCGTATCGTGTGTCATAATAGGAGTGTGGATTTACCGGTGCGAAACGGAAGCGCGCATAAAATCCCAGAGCACTCGCGCTGATAACGTGGTATAATTGTAGTGGTTTTATGCGATAGGGCGGAGAGCATAAGGTGGATTGGGTAGATGTGGGATGTGGAGCGATATGTGGACAATATATTGCGGTCGCCCCCTTGTGGCGGGGTGCGGATTGAAAACTCCGTCCTGCCGTACATGGCCGCTATCCTGCATGTCGCCCCCTTGTGGCGGGGTGCGGATTGAAAACGAACATTGTTAAGTCCTGCGCCTATGCCTTTACGGCGTCGCCCCTTGTGGCGGGGTGCGGATTGAAAATTGCTTGCATTTACGAAAGAACCTGATCAAAATAGTCGCTCCCCTTTTGTGGCGGGGTGCGGATTGAAAAAAGTCCTGTAGTGAGCATATTCCAAGTCTCACCCAGTCGCCCCTTGCGGCGGGGCGTGGATTGAAATATCAAACACTAATGTATTTTTGCCTACCGCCTTATAGTCGCCCCCTTGTGGCGGGGCGCGTATTGAAATAAGGACTATATTTGCCCTGACACACTTGAATTTTGTCGCCCATGTAGTAGGGCGCGGATCGAAATCACATGTAGCAAACGATGTACGGTTGTAGATTATCTCGCCCCATGCAATGAGGACGTATCGAAACAAACAGCGCCTTTAGCTGTGCCGGATTTTGCATAAAACCATATATGTGCACATAACAGAATCGCTGATTTACATACCCAACTTACATAATCCATAAATAGGAGGATCACATGACCAACATGGATACAACGAGAGAACTACTGCACTTTATAGAAAAAAGCCCCAGCATGTTTCATTCGATAGAAACCATTAGGGGATATCTCGACGATGCAGGCTTCACATATTTACCGGAATCTCATAAATGGGCGCTGGAAAAGATGAGTGTAGGCGGCATGTACTATACCGTTCGCAACCGATCCAGCATCATAGCATTCAAAATCGGCAGCGCTGTAGAGGCGGATAGCTATCATTTCCAGATGTGCGCGTCACACAGCGATTCCCCGACCTATAAGATAAAGAATATCCCGCAGCTTGACGGTCCGGGCGAATATATCAGGCTCAATGTGGAAGGCTACGGCGGCATGATAGACAGCTCGTGGTTCGATCGCCCGCTGAGTATAGCCGGACGTGTGCTGATAAAGGAAGCAGACGGGACGATTGCCTCGAAGCTGCTCTATATAGACAAGGACATCCTGTTAATACCCAATGTGGCGATACATTTCAACCGTGAGATAAACGACGGCTATAAGTATAATCGTCAGGTGGATCTCTGTCCGCTGTTTTCGGCAGGAAAGCTCAAAAAAGGCGACTTTGACGGAATGCTGGCGGAGGCCCTTGATACGGAGCCGGAGGCGATACTGGGAAAGGATCTGTTCCTCGTCAACCGCCAGAAGCCTACTGTATGGGGATACGGAGACGAATTCATTTCGTCACCTAAGCTGGACGATCTGCAGTGCGCCTTTGCATCTCTAAAAGCGTTTTTAGCTGACGGAAACGACAGCGTCATCAACGTGTACTGTTGTTTTGATAACGAAGAAGTCGGCTCCAACACGAAGCAGGGCGCAATGTCGACATTTTTATATGATGTGCTGCAGCGTATCAATGAAAACATCGGCGGATCGCAGGAAGCATACCGCAGAGCCGTTGCCGCTTCATTCATGGTCAGTTGCGATAATGCCCACGCCGTACATCCCAATCATCCTGAAAAGACCGATGCCGAAAACCGTGTTTTCATGAACAAGGGGATCGTGTTGAAGGAAAGCGCAAATCAGAAATATACGACTGATGCGTTGAGCCGCGCGGTTTTTTCCGAGATATGCAGGAAGGCGCAGGTGCCTGTACAGAGCTTTGCAAACCGCAGCGACAATGCAGGAGGATCGACGCTGGGGAATCTCTCCAATACACAGGTCAGCGTCAATGCCGTCGACATAGGACTGGCCCAGCTTGCCATGCACTCAAGCTATGAGACGGCGGGTGCCCTCGATACGGACTATGCGGTGAAAGCGCTGACGCAGTTCTATGAGTCAGATATCAGAATAGAAGATGACAGAATAACAATAGTGAAATAAAGAGATGAAAATGATACCTTAGATAAGTGTAATATTTCTGGATTATCAAGTGCTTCACCGATCAAGCCAAAAAACATTGTTTTTTGGTGAAATTTATGTTTTCCTTTTCAACGGTAAAACATAAAAACGGCAAGATTTCGTTGAATTCCCCCTTTCTGATTCTGCTTTGCTTCACCGATATAGTCTTAGATCACACATGATCGTTGAATCTTTTTTCTTGTTATCACCTGATTTCACCGATTTGATATTATATGACGCGTCACCGTTGAAACTACTTTGTTGCAGTTCATCGGTACACAATGAAAGCACATATGACCGGTGAAAAAAGTTCATGGCGCTTCACCGGTCTTATGCCAATACTGCCTGCCACCGGTGAACCTACCCCTTTCCACCATCGATTTCCCTGAAAACGCAGCCGAATCACCGAAGCAGCCATAGCACATCTCTCAATTTTATGCTACAATCATCTAAAGTCAAAGATGACAAAGGAGAGCGATTTTATGAAAAACTGGCAGAGCAGGTTCGCGCCTCACATACTTGAACGGGGAATGAAGTATTATTATCAGGGCGAAGTAGAAGAACTGGAAAAAACAGAGCACGGATACAAGGCTGTGGTCTATGGCACTGATGTGTACGATGTGGATATCACCATAGAGGGCGACGAGGTGACGGACATGACATGCACGTGTCCGCATGCCTGGGATGGAAACAACTGCAAGCATATGGCAGCGGTACTGGCGGCCATCGAAGACTTGTCTTCCGACCAGGAACCGGGCAGCTTTACATACGAAGAAATGATTAGAGACGAGAGCAATGTCATCTCCTTTGCCGACGAAAAAGCCAAAATGCATGAGGAGTTTCTGGACGACTGCTTCTGCAGCGAAAGTGCGGAAGAGCTTGTGGCAAATGCTGATTTCGATGAAATAGAAGCCTTCCTGATAATGGAGCTTGAGAGCGACGAAAGGATGCGCAACAGATTCAAACTTTTTACGACAGATATCTTTACCGCTGATGAGATGCAGATGTACAGATCGCAGCTGATAGACACCTTTGATTCCTTCAAGGACGAACATGGCTTCGTAGCATATTACATGGCGGATGAGCTGGAGGATGCATTGTATGAGTTTATCGATGCGGTGATATGCAGGCTGCTTCTCGATAATGCAAAGGCGGAGGAGGCATTTCTGCTTACGGCTGCCATGATCGAACAGTTGGACAGACTGGATATAGACGACTCCAACGGGATCATTGTAAATATCATATCGACGTGCAGGACCATCATTTCGGACATCATCGAAAACAGCAATGATTTTCTGGAAAGTCAGATCTTCCGCTGGATCGAAAAACGTCTTGAAAGCGATGGCAATGATTTTGTCCGCGAAAGCGTCATGGCGCTATGGTGTGAAAATTTCCATAAGCCGCTGTATCTGACGCGAAAAAAGGCGCTGATCATAAGTAAGCTGCATGCATGTGAAGACATAGAAGATGAATACAGCCGGAAGTATCGTATCGGTGAATGGATCAGTGCGTATCTGGATATCGCAGGCAGGATGTCAATACCTGAGGAAGAGATCGACGCTTTCGAAAAGAAATACTGGGAATTTTCCGATGTAAGGCAGCATGCGGTAAACAGGCATGTGGCAGACGGCGAGATTTCCACGGCTATCGATATATTGAAGGAAAGCATGGAAAAGGACCGCCATATGCGGGGCCTTATAAGGTCATACGGACAGCAGCTTGCGGCTTTGTATAAAAAGGCGGGGGATAAGGCAGCGCTGCGCCGGATTCTTACTGACTTTGTGACGGAATACATACCTGGCGATCCGGAATTTTTCAGAGCGCTTAAAAAGGAGTGCTCTAAAAACGAATGGCCCGAGGTCAGAAGCTCTGTTCTTGGAAAGTTGCCGGAGTCTCATGTAAAGGCAGAGCTTTACAAGGAAGAAAAGATGTACGATAAGCTGATGGATTATGTTATGAGCAGTAAAACCATGGGCGACCTTAAAACCTACGAGAAGGATCTGCGAGCGCGTTATCCGCAAAAGCTGCTCATAGTATATGAGCACGTTGTCAGAGAAGAGGCAAAGCACGCAGGCGACCGCAGGCATTATAGGGAGATCGTGAAGCTCCTGCGAAGGATGAAGCGGTACCCCGACGGGGCAGAGTGCGTACAAAGAATAGCCGCCGAATTCAGAGAGACGTATAAGCGGCGCACGGCTATGATGGAGGAACTGAGCAGGATTTAAGCCTTAGTTTACGGCGCTGTGATACCCTCCACCTCTTTCACGAATCTCATAACGTCATCGGGTGCATCGGGACTGTACAGCAGACCGTATGGAATGCTGTAATCCCAGTTCACCGGGATCGACACAAGTCCCGGGTGTACGTCCTGCCAGCACTCGATGGTAAGGAGGACATTGCCCGATTCCGCGCAGCGGTTGAATACCGACATATCGTAGAATTGCGGCGTGTCTTCTATATTTATCTGCGGATGATTCTTTTCCAGATCGTTGCGCAGGAAATCGTTCACACCAGAATCTCCCTCCTTTACCATCATCAGCGTTTCGCCGTACAGATCTTCTATATCGATCCGTTCTTTTTTCGCAAGTCTGTGTTCCCTCGATACGGCCACCATTTTCATATATCTTCCCAGCGGCAGAAAGCTGATGCGGGCCAGCCATTCCTTGGAATCGCATACGCCGATGAGGAAATCGAACTTTTCTCCCAGCTTGTCTATTTCCGAAAGTATACCTTCATGATCGTCTTCAAAGGGTACAAGATGCAGCTTGTAGTCCGGGAATTTTTTGTTTACTTTATACCACAGATCCATAAAGGGTTTTGCCGGATTTAGGAGCGACGTGCCTACGCAGAACGTCGTATCGTAATTTGGCATATATTTTTTTGCCTCGGCGATGGACTTTCCGGCGTAATCCATCATGAATTTCGCATCTCTGTATATCACTTTACCGGCTTCCGTCAGTCTGATGCCGGAATGTGACCTGTTGAGCAGCTTGAGATCGAGTCTGCTTTCCAGAGTATTTATCTGTTTCATCACCGCTGTGGGTGAGATGAAAAGACGCTCCGCGGCTTTGGTCAGGCTGCCGCAGTCGGAGACGGCGATGAATGTGTCAAGAAGAGGGTCGTACATGGCATACCTCCTGTAATGGTATAAACTATAAGTTGATGCTATGCTAACATATCGGAGATTCCGTGTCAATCGGTACGATGTTAGTATAATGATACAGCAGAGATGATAAATCGGAAATGATAAAACAGATACAGGAGGTTTCAAAATGACTGATAAGACCGAAAAAACAGGTGGTAATACAGGCAGAGAGCTGATCGCATTCTATTCGAGAGCCGATGAAAACTATGTCAGCGGTACGCTTAAAAATCTGGATATCGGCAACACCGAGGTGGCGGCAGGCATCATTCATCGGTTGACGGGTGCGGACCTGTTCAAAATCCAGCAGAAGATACCGTATTCCGAAAGCTACAATGAATGTATCGCACAGGCGCAGCAGGATCAGAAAAACGATGCAAGGCCCGAGCTGACAGCGCATCCCGAGGATATCGAGCGGTACGATGTGATCTATCTGGGCTTTCCCAACTACTGGAGCACTATGCCTATGGCAGTGTTCACATTTTTGGAGGAGCTTGAAAAGAGCGGAAAGCTTAAAGGCATGATCATCAGACCCTTCTGCACACATGAAGGCAGCGGAATGGGAGTCAGTGAGAGAGACATAAAAAGACTGTGTCCCGATGCAGTCGTTGAGAACGGTCTGGCCATTCACGGCACCAACGTAGAAAAATCGGGTAAAAAGATAGAAAGGTGGGTAAACAGATGAAGACAGATAAGTCAGGTAAAGATAAGAGACAAGAAGAGAAAATCAAAGCAGGGAAAATAGAGGAAATGAGCATGTTCCCCGTTGGCGGGGCAAACGACGCCTATGCCGAATATTTTGTAGGGCAGAGCTATCTCAACATGCTGTCAACGGAGCAGGTTCCTATTGGAAATGTGACATTCGAGCCGGGATGCCGCAACAACTGGCACATCCACCATGCCGATAAAGGCGGCGGGCAGATCCTTCTCGTCACATCAGGCAGCGGCTGGTACCAGGAATGGGATAAAGCTCCGAAAAGCCTGAAACCGGGAGATGTTGTCCATATTCCGGCAAATGTGAAGCACTGGCATGGAGCGGCAGCGGATTCATGGTTCCAGCATCTGGCGGTAGAAGTACCGGGAGAAAACTGCAGCACGGAGTGGTGCGAAGCTGTTGATTATGAAGATTACAACAGGCTGTAAGGAGGTACGGATATGGCAAAAGTAACGGCAGGAAGAGATGAGCTGGGAGCATTTGCTACCAAGTTTGCGGAATTGAACGATGATGTGCTGTTCGGGCAGGTCTGGTCGAGAGAGGATAAACTGTCGGCCAGGGACAGGAGTATCGTCACGGTGACAGCTTTGCTGGCAGGCGGCATTCTTGACAGCTCACTGAAATTCCATTTGCAGAATGCCAGAAATCATGGCGTGACTGCAGAGGAAATCGCGGAAATACTGGCACACGCTGCATTTTATGCAGGCTGGCCTAAGGCGTGGGCAGCTTTCCGCATGGCAAAGGAGGTTTGGGAGGAGGACACAGAATGAAGAAGTTTTTATCGCTGCTGACCATCGCACTGATGCTCACAGCGCTGGTACCGTCGATGGCAGGCTGCGCCGGAGCAGAGGATGATACGGATCCTTCCGCAAACACACAGTCAGAAGCCTCCGATGAAGGAAAGCACGGCGGAGTGCTGGTAGCGTATTACTCATCTACGGGAACTACGGAAGGCATCGCAGAGTATACGGATGCGGAACTGTTCGAGATCACCCCGCAGCAGGAATACACGTCGGAGGATCTTGACTGGAATAACGACAGCTCCAGAGTATCGACGGAGCACGATGACCCCGACGGCAGAAATGTACCCCTC
>JAETSS010000015.1 GCA_021769545.1 Eubacterium sp. | reverse complement strand
TATGTCATCTCCTGCTCCGCAAAGACCACTTCGACCCCTCCGCAGACCGACTTCATCGCGGCGACCAACACGGTAACGGCATCTTCCAAAGACTCCGCGGGGGTTCCCGTGACGGATGACGACACGGTAACGGACGTTTTCACCAGAAAGCTGATAGAAAAATCGGGTGTCGTGAGCGAGGACGGAACAACGGTTTCCTGGACGATCAACCTGAATTATGACGAGGCAAAGCTCGATGGCAGCAAAACGCAAAGGGCCGATATCAGCGGCTGGACACTCAAAGACGTTATGAACGGCCAGGAATACAAGGGCGAAGTAACCATTGCGCCGGATCCGAACACCGGCAGCGGAACTTTAAAGGAGAAGCTGCCATATACCTTCCCGAAAAACAGCCCCAAGGCGGAATACACCGTCATCTATACCACGACAGGTGCAAAAGACGCCTCCAACACTGCAACGCTGTCCCCGCCGAAAAGCGGCGGCACAGGCGTGGATGTCACCGTCCAGCCGGGAGAAGTCTCTATCTCCAAGTCGGCCAAGGGATATGAGCTGCTGGACCGGGACGCCAATGGTGATCTGCTGCTCCGGATGGACTGGCGCCTCACCGTGGACGCCACCGGCTGCGCCATTCCGGCAGACCGGACAGGTACCCTTTTGGGACGACCAATGAATACAGAGAAGGAAAATGGGTGGTCCGGCTACTGGTATTTCTATGACTACGCACAGCATGGTGACATTCAGCATTACTACACCCCGGAACAGCTGACGGCGGCGGCGCAGAATATCGCGGCGGCCATTAACGCCACCGACTACAAAGGCGGCTACTACATCTTCGGCTGCGAGGGGACCTGGGAGAACACTGATGGCCTTGTGCTGATCCAAAAGGGTGATACGGCGGACGACGACTTCTGGGATGCCACCTATCTGAATGGCGTCGCATCCGGAAAGAGCCTCAACGACGGCAAAAAACGCAACTATCTCTATGTCCTGTTTGACAGTGCCCTGGAGCAGGGCACAATGTTCAGCTTCGACTACTCCACCACCGCGAACCTCGGCCAGGGCGTGAATACTACCAAGGTCTCCAACCATGCGGAGATCCACACAAAGTTTCTTTCTCCGGGCAGTACCGAATATCAAACGTATTCCGCGAGGGTAGCGAAATATGACAGCCGCAAAGGCTCGAGCTCCATCGGGAAAAAGACAGAGTATTTGATGGGAGATTCACTGAGTTACTACGGTAACAAAGATGTTCTGGAATGGAATGTCAGGATCCTTTTCCCGAAGGGGGAGACCTATTCAGAGCCCGTCATGATCACGGAGGCGCTCCCGGAGGGATTGGAGGTGCTGAAGCTTTCAGATACTGGCGGCAGAAGCAAATATGGTATGTACGTAAACTTCGGCACGGACACGCAGAATGTCCATGATATATTCAAGGGGTACAACTGCTGGTTTGGCGAGGGCGCAGATGTCTCGTATGAGGAGGGGAGCGGGACTGTCAAGCCGGGGACAAGCGAATGCGACAACACCTATGGGGGTTACACCGTTCACTTCGCAAGGAACGGAACGAATGACACCTACACAATCACCGTGCCGACCGCGTTGGCAAACAGGCTGGCGGAAACCGGTGGCGTCGGAATAGTATACATTTGGGCCCAGATGAAAGACCCCAACTGGACTGGCATCGAGGAGAGCTTCGTAAACACTGCCACTGTGGAAACGGGAGGCAAAAAGATCGGTGAAGCCGCCCACGAGCAGGTGGTCAAGCGCAGAGTCATCAGCAAAGACAGCAGCGGCTATAACGCGGAAACGGAGCCCAATGAGATCCCATATAAGCTGACCATCAATCCGGAGGGGGCCGACCTGGTTGCCAATTCCACCACGCTGACCCTGACGGACATGCTGAACTTCACTCCGCCGTCGGGCGCGAATATCAATGCCCGGCTGGAGGACGTGAAGATCGTCGACAGCAAAACCGGCGAGGACCTGACCTCGCAGTGCCGTTACACCGCTGCGGGCGAAACCACGGATAGCAAGGTGACACGTACCTTCACCATGACCATTCCCGATGGCACGCCGCTGACCGTGACATATACGTATAAAATGAGCGGCACCGGCCAGGTGAAGGACTTCAAAAATGTCGCGACTGTGGAGGGCGTAGGCCATGAATCTTCCAGCGACGAGAACACGATGGAGATCACGGTGCAGAGGTCTCAGGCCGAAGCGAACCTTGTGGGTGTCAACGTCTATAAGGTGGACGGCCAGAACTACAATCTCCATCTAAATGGCGCGAAGTTTGAACTGAAAAAGTGGGACGCTGGAACGTCGAACTGGGTGAAGGTCAATGAGCAACCGTTTGTAACGGAAACTGATGAAAAAGCAGGAACGGACAAAAACAAGCAGGGCACGTTTAATACCGGAGAGCTGACGGCAAACACCGCCTACTGCTTGATTGAAACCGAAGCTCCGCTAGAGTTGGGGGATAACTCGCAGGGGTATGTCCTGGATTCAACGCCACATTATTTCTATCTTTTGGACACTTCAAAAGACTCCCCTTCCGATTGCATGCCGGAGGGTTTCAAGGCAGGCCGCTACGTGGTTGAGGGTCAAACATATCAGGTGGCGCGGCTGAATCCCGGAGATCACATTGATATCCCCAACGATCGCCAGGGCTATGAGCTGCCTCAGACCGGCGGGGCGGGAACTGTGATGTTTACATTATGCGGATTAGCGTTAATTGCAGGTTGCTTACTGTATGGATCCGGCATGAGGCGCAAACGGAAAGGAGGAATGAAATAAGCCTTCTGTGACGCAAAATTAAAATCTGTGCCAAATCTGTAATCCTAAAATAAATCAAGAGAAAGGAAAAAGACAATGAAAATAGTAAAAAGACTAAGCGGTGTTCTGCTGGCTGTATTCA
Source organism: Eubacterium sp. (assembly GCA_021769545.1). The sequence goes on along the minus strand of JAETSS010000015.1, from coordinate 8,716 downwards.
TGGTTATAGCAATGGCCATTCCGGCGTTTGCAGTTGATGGAAATAATACATCCCTCCAATCATCGACGGGCAATACCATCACGATCGAAAACGCCCAGGCCGGCGAGACTTACGAAATCTACAAAAGGTTGGATCTGGTTGTAAATGCTGACAAGGATTCCTTCAGCTACACCGTGAATATTGCATGGGAGAACTTCTTTGGCAAGGGGGTCGGCGCTGACTATGTCAAGATCGACCAGAAGGGCTATGTGAGCTGGAGTGACAAGGCAACTAGTGATGACATGATAGCCTTTGGTAAAGCCGCTGTTCAGTATGTCGAGGGTGATGGCTTGACTCCGGTAGCCACGAAGGCTCCTGGTTCGGACGGCGACATCACTTTTGATAATCTAGACCCCGGTTACTATCTGATCACCTCCACCAACGGCACGAAGGTCATCGTGGACACTACCCCGACCGATCCCAATCCTTCAATTAAGGAGAAAAACGAGAATCCTACCATCGACAAAATGGTTGAGGAGGACTCCACTTCTCAGTACGGCAAGGTGAATGATGCCGAAATCGGCCAGACCGTGAACTTCAAGATAGTTGTCAGTGCCAAGAGCGGCGCGAAGAACTACGTGGTGCACGATAAGATGTACGATGGTCTGACGTTTGACGGTGAGAAGTCTGTGACCGTTACGGCTAATAAGGGCAACATTAGTACAAGTGATTATAAGGTTGTCGGGGAGGGTTTGAATGACAGCTGCGATTTCCACGTCGTTTTCAAGCAGGACTACTTGGACACTATCACTGATGATACCGCCATCACCATTGCCTACTCTGCCACCTTGAATGAGGATGCTGTGATCGCTGGCGTTGGCAATCCCAACGATACCAAGCTGACCTGGGGCGATAATAATGAGACTGCGCAGGTTCGGACTATAACCTACACCTGGGAGATGGGCGTCCTGAAATACGGCAATGGCGACGAAGACAAGGTTCTGGCCGGCGCCGAGTTCGTTCTGCTGAGCCCCGATAAGACCAAGGTTGCAACGTTCGCCAGCGGCAAGATCACCGGATGGGTTGATGTTCCTTCTGCTGACGCTGACGGCAAGATCGGCTGGTCTGGTGAAATGATTCAAACCACTGGCAGTAACGGAAAGATTAACATCGAGGGCCTGGATTCCGCCGATACCTACCGCCTCCGCGAGGTCAAGGCTCCCGACGGCTATAACCTGCTGACTGACGATACCGATGTCGCCGTTGCGGCCTCTTCGGACGAAACGACCAAGACCATGACGCAGACGAAGCTTACCGCCATGGTCAACAACCTGGCTGGCGCTGAGCTGCCTTCCGCCGGCGGAATAGGTACTACCATTTTCTATGTGCTTGGCTCCATCCTGCTTATTGGTGCTGTTGTGCTGCTCGTTACTAAAAAACGTATGAAAGCTACGAAGTAAGCGGGCATTTGTGTGCCTACATATACCGGGGACTTCCTCCCCGGTACTTTGGCCAAAATTGTAACCATAGGTCCATTGTGAGTTTTTCTCATGGTGGCAAGGAGAACCCTGCATGAAGAAAGGTACTTTATCTACAATTATTTTAATACTGGTTTTTCTTGTAGGGCTGTCCCTGCTGCTGTATCCATCTGTCAGCGATTACTGGAATTCCCTGCATCAATCCCGCGCTATTTCTGAATATGCTGAAGAAGTGGCAAGTTTGGACAATGATGTCAAAGAAAAGCTGTGGGCGGATGCGCAGGCTTACAACGAGAAGCTGTTTCAATACCATCATCCGCTATCCCTGACAAAAGACGAGTGGCCTGAGTATGAAGCACAGCTGAATGTGTCCGGCAATGGGATTATCGGTTATATCGAGATTGCAAAGATTAACTGCTCTTTGCCTATCTATCATGGTACGGACGAATCCGTGCTGCAGATTGCAATAGGCCATATTGAGGGCAGTTCTCTTCCTGTAGGTGGGGAAAATACTCACTGTGTCCTGTCCGGTCATCGAGGGTTGCCCAGTGCCAAGTTGTTTACAAATCTGGATCAGCTGACGGAGGGTGATACCTTTATTTTGAGTGTTCTGGATGAAACTCTAACCTATGAAGTAGATCAGATCCTGATTGTAGAACCGGATGAAGTTGATGCACTGGCTATTGAAGAGGGAAAAGACTACTGCACCCTTGTCACCTGTACACCCTATGGCATCAACACTCACCGGCTTCTGGTAAGGGGGCATCGGGTGGAAAACGCGAAAGAATCCGCGGCCATACGCGTGACTGCGGACGCCATGCAGGTCGAGCCGGTGATTGTGGCCCCACTGGCAGCGGTTCCTATGCTGTTTGTTTTGCTGATTGTGCTGCTGGTGAAAACCCGTAGAAAGAAATAGGAGGGAAATCAAATGCAATTACAAAAACGATGCGCAATGCTATTTGTGGCCCTGTTGTTGCTCTGCTCTATGAGCGTGACGGTTTATGCCCATGAGGTGCCGGACCCTTCAAGAGAGGGTTCCATCATGATAACCATGGACTATGAAAATAAGGCCGTTCCGGGAGGAGCGTTGGAACTGTATAGAGTTGGCGCTGTAGTGGAAGATGGTGGAAACTACAGCTTTGCCCTGACAGGCGATTTTATCGGCAGCGGTGCATCTTTAGAGGATGTTCAGTCTCCACAGTTAGCGAAATACTTTGCCGGTTATGCTGATGAACATAATGTTACCGGTGAAACCGGAAATATCGGATGCGACGGGACGGTATTATTTTCCGATCTAGAGCTGGGCTTATATTTGATAGTACAGACAGAAGTAGCCGACGGATATCTTAAAGTTAATCCTTTTCTGGTAAGTCTTCCTATGTATGAAAACGGAATCTATCTGTATGATGTTGATGCAAGCCCCAAGATAGATGTAAAAAAAGATCCTGCAGCGACGATTCCTTCTTCACCTGAGGAAATATCTCCGTCAAAGCCAGGACTACCTTCATCGGCGACATTGCCTCAGACCGGGCAGTTGAACTGGCCGATCCCGATTTTAACGATATTGGGACTGATGTTGTTCTCGGCAGGATGGATGTTGCGTTTCGGTAGAAAAAGAAAAAAATATGAGAAATAAGTCCGGAACAATATGTATGGTGTTGGGTGCATTGCTGTTGACAGCGGCGATTACACTTTTGATCTGGAATATACGGGAAGACAGGCAAGCCGGGATATCTGCAGAAAAAATGCTGACACAGGTAATGGGACAGATTGCGGAGGATAATCAGGTTTGTTTCGCCCCCTATGATACGGGCATGAAGGAAGTGGAGATAGACGGATATGCCTGTATTGGTTATTTGTCCGTTCCTTCACTGGAATTGAAGTTGCCGGTCATGTCGGAGTGGGATTATACCCGGCTGAGGATCGCCCCTTGTAGATATATGGGGTCTGCTAAATCCGGTGATCTGGTGATTGCAGCTCACAATTATACACAGCATTTCGGTCATATTAAGGATCTGTCTATTGGTGATCCGATATATTTTACTGATATGGAGGGTACTGCATATACATATACGATTGGGTGCATTGAAACTTTGAATCCAACCGGTGTGGATCTGATGGTAAAGAGCAAATGGGATCTTACTCTTTTTACATGCACCTATGGTGGACGGCAGCGTGTTACAGTACGCTGCCAAAGAGAGTACGCATATGAACAAAATTGAATAGGAGATGTAGCATGAAATATACCAGAAAAGAAAGATTGGACATAGGCCGCCGGATCTATGACGGCGAAATCACCCGTAGTCAGGCGGCAGAAAAATATGGCATCGGATCATATACAGCGAGGGATTACATGCGCATGTATCGCGACCTTAACAAGCTTCCTCCGATGCGAAGCAGAAAAAATTCCTACGATACTTTTTCACGTGTAATAAAATCGATGGATTCGGAGAAGCTGGAGACTATGACAAAGGATGAATTGATCCGGATTTTACTTTCGTTCAAAGCCGATCTTTTCAGATGATGAACCTGAGGAAACGGTTTTATTTGCCGCTGAGGATATTTCTCAGCGTTTCGTACAGTATCCCGGCGTCTACCGGTTTGGCGATATGGGCGTTCATGCCGTTTGCCAGAGCTTCTTTTTTATCTTCGTCGAAGGCATTGGCTGTCAGGGCTATGATAGGGATATCGGCAAGGTCTTTGTTATCGAGACTGCGGATCGCTCTGGAAGCCTGATAACCGTTCATCACAGGCATCTGGATATCCATCAGCACCGCATCGTAGTAGCCTGACTCGGAGCTTTGGACCATATCTACGGCGATCTGCCCGTTTTGGGCTGCTTCTGTTATGAAGCCTACTTCACATAGGAGCTCTCGTGCTATTTCCATATTCAGCTCGTTGTCTTCAACGAGAAGGATACGCTTGCCGGAAAATTCCTCTGCAGTCGCTGTACCGGTTTCAGGCTGCTGCTGTGTATGCGGTTCCTGCTCCTGTAACTTGAAGGTGAAGTGCAGGACGAATTCGGTTCCCTTATCGGGCTGACTTGACACATCGATGGTACCGCCCATCAGATCGACGAGATTTTTCGTAATTGACATGCCAAGACCGGTGCCTTGTGTCTGGCTTACGGTAGATGTATGCTCACGTTCGAAAGGCTCGAAGATGTGAGACAGGAATTCAGGGGACATACCGATACCGGTATCCTTCACTCGTATTTCATAAGCGGCATATTCCCGGATATCGCACGGCTCCTGTCTGAGTGTGAGCAGTACATTGCCGTTAGGCTTGCTGAATTTCACTGCATTGTTTAAAATATTGAACAGTATCTGGTCTAAGCGAAGGGTGTCGCAGCAGACCAGTTTGTTTTTTACATTTGATGTATCGACTTCAAATGTCAGGTGCTTTTTATGGACTTCCGACTGAAGGACATCTCTGACCTTTTCGACGCGTTCTTCGAGATCGCAGAGGTCCTCCGTCAGTGTTACCTTTCCGCTTTCGATCTTTGACATATCCAGAACGTTATTTATCAGATGAAGCAGATGTTTGCCGGAGATCTGGATCTTTTCAAGGCAGTCCGTCAGTCTGGCTTCATCCTTTTTATTGCGCTGGGCGATCTCCGTAAATCCAAGTATGGCGTTCATAGGAGTGCGAATGTCGTGGGACATGTTGAACAGGAAGGAGGTCTTTGAGCGGTTTCCTTCCTCCGCACGTTTCAGGGAGTCCATCAGGAGAAGCTGCTGCTCCTTCATGCGCTCGTTGATGGCTGCCAGCTCCTGGGCCCGCTGCTGTGCCGCCAACTGCTCGGAGTGCTTCTTATTGAGTATGCGGTTCCTGCGCAACAGGAAAATGATCAGCAGAAGGCTGATGAGCAGTATGATTATTGCAAAACGATATCGGTATAACATATCACCGAAGGTGAACTCATACGCGTTTTCAGATGTTTCTTTGATGATGATAAAGGAGACCTCAGCCTGATCCAGCGCGGCGATGCCTTTATTTAAGATCGACATTAGAAGGGAGGTATCATCGGTAATCAGATTCTGTCCGTTTTTACCTATAGGTAAGAGACAGCCCAGACACTGGCTGTCGCCGATGGATGCCGTAGCCACTATCTGCAGGTCTTCGTAAACAGGCTTGGAAAGTACCCTTTCGACGGTGTACTGGTTTTGCAGAACGGCGTCTGCTTCTCCCGAAAGCAGTGACGATAATGCATCCTCAGTGGAGTCGAAGAACAGCACGTCAAACTGCGGATACTGCTGACGGATGATCTTTGCCAGCGTCTGCGATCCCGAGTTGACGGCGATGGTCATAGCGCTGTCGGGATCGAAGAGAACTCCTTTTTTGCACACGAATACCTTTTCCGCATGCAGATACGGGTCTGTCATGGTCATACCCGTTGAATTCTTGTTGATATTATTGGATTCTACACCTGCCACCATGTCTATCTGCAGTTTTTGAAGATCATCGTATGTGATGCTTCCGGAAGGCAGGGCCTTGTAATGGAATTTGAGCCCGGTGGATTCCGAGATCATATTTAGGATATCTATGGTGATACCTTCAAGCCGCCCGGTCTTTTCGTTCTGAAAAAGCAGTGGACAGTTGTTGATGGGACAGCCGATGGTGACCTCGTCTGCCCGGTCGAGATAGGCCTGTTCTTCGGCCGAAAGCTCTATTGCCTGCTTCTTCATATCTTTTGATGCTGCATATGTATCCTGAGGCAGGAATACAGTGCTGCATATGAGAAGAAGCAGAAAAATCAGTGTTAATCTGGAAACTTTATTTATGTTCATAACGTATCACCCTACGTGTAACTTTAGCAAATATTATCAGGTTAATAATAATATATCTGAAAATGGGGGAGACTGCAAGACAAAATGAGTTTCGGATCGTATAAATGCCTGAAAAGTATGGTACACGGGGAGGCGGATTGCAAATGCGGAATGAAATTAATGGATGAGCACGGTATCTTGTGCTACAATGGAGAACGTAAGAAAATGTTAAAAAATTCAGCGAGGAGGCAGGAATGATTATCAGAAAAGCGACAGAAAATGATATAAGTCAGGTGGCTGCGATATACGATGAAATAATTACTGCAGAGGAGAGCTCAGGGGACATAAGGACTGGCTGGCAGCGAGGTGTATATCCCACGGAGCAGACCGCTGTCGACGCTTTGAACGCTGGAACGCTGTTTGTGCTTGAGGACGAGCAGGGAATAGCGGCGGCTGCCAAGATAGATCAGTGTCAGGTGAAGGAGTACGCCGACTGCAGCTGGAGATACGACGCTGATGACAGCTCCGTCATGGTGCTGCATACGCTGGTGGTGTCTCCGGGAAGATCGAAGTGCGGTTATGGAAAGGCCATGGTGGGCTTCTATGAGAAGTATGCTCTTGAAAGGGGCTGCGGATATCTGAGGATGGATACCAATGTTTTGAATGCGCCGGCCCGTAAGCTTTACGGAAAGCTGGGATATGACGAAGCCGGAATAGTCAGCAGTACCTTCAACGGAATTCCCGATGTTAGCCTTGTATGTCTGGAGAAGAAGCTATGAAATAATGGCGATCCTGATGGCCCTGGTACAATTATGGTACGATCGTGGTACAATAAAACCGCTGTTTTACCTTAAAGACCCTGAAAGATGAATAAATGAAAAACCCTTGAAAATCAAGCTTTATAAGTGATTTCAAGGGTTTGTTAGTTTCCTATACGTTAAACAGGAAATGCATCACATCCCCGTCCTTGACGATATATTCCTTTCCTTCCGATCTTACGAGGCCCTTTTCCTTGGCCGTAGCGAGGTTTCCGCCGCACTCGATGAGCTTATCGTATGCTATAGTCTCGGCGCGGATGAAGCCTTTTTCAAAGTCCGTATGGATCTTGCCTGCAGCTCCGGGAGCCTTGGTGCCCCGCTTGATGGTCCATGCTCTTACCTCAGGTTCACCTGCTGTGAGGAAGGATATGAGATCGAGAAGTCTGTAGGATGCCTTTACCAGCTTATCGAGACCTGACTCTGATATCCCCAGCTCCTCCAGGAACATGAGCTTTTCATCTTCTTCAAGCTCTGCCATTTCAGACTCGATCTTGGCACATACCACGATGACGTCGGAGCCTTCGGTGGCGGCAAATTCTCTTACCTTGCTGATGTATTCGTTGTCCTCGGAAGCGGCGTCATCCTCGGAAACGTTAGCTGTGTAGATGACAGGCTTATATGAGAGCAGATCGAGACTCTTGACGTATTCCGCTTCCTCGTCTGTAAGCTCCATAGCCCTTGCCGATCTGCCTTCCCCCAGGAAATCCGCTATGCGCTTGAGAAGATCCAGTTCCTTTTGCAGGCTCTTATCGCCCTTGAGGTTTTTCGTCGTCTTCTGGATCCTTCGTTCAAGGACCTCCATGTCTGACAGTATCAGCTCTGTGTTTATGGTCTCTATATCGGATATAGGATCGATCTTGCCGTCGACGTGAACAACGTTGGGATCGTCAAAGCATCTTACGACGTGGACGATGGCGGCTACCTCACGTATGTGGCCCAGAAACTTGTTGCCGAGACCTTCGCCTTTTGATGCGCCTTTTACGAGTCCTGCGATGTCATAAAACTCTATAGTGGTATAGATGGTTTTTTTTGAATTGTACATGTCGTGAAGGACCTTAAGTCTTTCGTCCGGTACTGTTACTACACCTACATTTGGTTCTATAGTGCAGAAAGGGTAGTTGGCGGCTTCTGCGCCTGCTTTTGTTATTGCGTTGAAAAGTGTACTTTTACCTACGTTGGGTAAACCTACGATTCCTAATTTCATATATCTTTACATCTCCTTTGCTTTAAGGGCTTTCAACAATTTACGCCGTTTTTATGTGAAAATATCCTGCCGGTGGTTCGGACAGGTTATGTATATCATACACTATCTATAGCCTGATTTCCAACCTTTTTCCTGCAACAGTCACTGGATTCCAAAGAAATCTGCTCTATGGCCAGCAGGTTTTGGAATTTCACCCCTAATATAACAGTTCTAATGGGTAAATTCCAAAAAAACAGGGAGCGGAACCTATTTTTTTTGGAATTAATACAGGCAAATGGTGATTCGGGAGACCATATTCCAAAGAATGAGGCAGTATAAGCCGGAATCTTTGGAATTGTCGACCTGAGACAAGTCCATAAGCGTTCGAATTCCAAAGCAGTGCGCCTTTTTCCAAAGAAATTTTGGAATCGCGAAAGCAGCCCGCCCGCCTCATCTACGATAAAGAAAAGACTGCCGTGTTAAGGATTA
>JAETSS010000375.1 GCA_021769545.1 Eubacterium sp. | reverse complement strand
GACGGCATCCTTGCCTTTGCGGAGTACCTCGACCGCAAAAATGTCGAGATCTGGATCCGCCATGTCGTCGTTCCGGGCATCACGGACGATCCGGACGACCTGCACAGGCTGGGTTACTTTATCGGAGGACTCAAAAACCTCAAGGCGCTCGATGTCCTCCCCTACCACACCATGGGCAAGAAGAAATACGACGAGCTTGGCATGAAGTACCGCCTTGAAGGTGTCCCTGAGATGGACAAGGGCAAGGTACCCGAATTAAAGCAGCATATCCTGAACGGCATCCGCGAGAGACGCGGGCTTCCGGCCAGATAGACCATGTATTAAATCAGATACTTTACAATATTTTATACTTTTTACCTTGTATTTCGTATGAATATATATTAGAATATTTGTAGCAACATATTATTGATGATAAAAGGAGGAATTTTTACTATGGCATATCAGATTTCAGATGCATGTGTATCTTGCGGCGCTTGTGAGTCCCAGTGCCCTGTTGGCGCGATCAGCATGGGGGACGGCAAGTTTGAGATTGATGCAGATAAGTGCATTGACTGCGGTTCCTGCGCAGGCGCATGCCCTACAGGATCGATCGACCAGGCATAATGGTCAATAACATAGTTGAGCAGGGAAGAGCATCTTCCCTGCTCGTTTTTTTCTATTTCGCCTCGACAGCCTTTCTGAAAAAATGAAACTCTTTCTTTGCCTTTGGCTCTCCTTTTTCCTGGGCATTTGGAAATTCGATCGTCTTTTCCTTTTGCTTCTCCTTCGCTTTCTCCTTTGCCTTGTTCCGCTCTTTTCGCTTCGATGACTTGCCGCTGTACTGCCGCAGCAACTCGTCAATGCGCTTGTAGTACTCTTCGTTGCGCTGATCCTCCTGCTCATGCCGGTTCGCCACGCGCTCCTCATCGCGCTCCTCCATGAGCCGGAACTGATAATCCAGCTCCTTGCACAGATCGCCCTTCACATTCTCCGTGATGCGCTCCACCAGAAGGTCTGCCATCTCCTTATTGTTGGCTGCCACCGCATCCTTGATCAGCTTCTGGAACAGATACTGCAGCCGCAGTGTCTGAGCCTGTCCCGCCTCCGGCAGCCGGCTGTCCCGGGAATAGTCCGGTCTGCTGTCAAGCGATTTCATTTCCTTGATCTCGATCATATTCCTCATATCCTCCCTGCCCTCCCCAGACGGATCCTGGCTCCTCTCCTGTGCATCGGACGCGGTATCTTCTGCCGCCTCATGCTTTTTTCCAAATCGTTCGTTCCATTTTACATCCTCTGAATT
>JAETSS010000374.1 GCA_021769545.1 Eubacterium sp. | reverse complement strand
AGCCGAGAACTACCGGCAGCTTTATCTTTTTAAATATTATTGTAACCAAGCCTGCCACGATAAGTATCAGTGCCAGATCCGAAATCAAATAATCAAGCGTCAACCAACTTCTCCTTTCTCTTCGTTATCTAACTGTTATCTTCGTCCTCCTTTTTAAAGCTCACAAAAAATGTGCTTCCTTCTCCTATATTGCTTTCGACCTTAAGCTCTGCTCCAAACAGAACTGCTATATGCTTAACTATGGACAGGCCCAGACCTGTTCCTCCCGCCTTCTTGGAGCGGGATTTGTCTACCCTGTAAAATCTCTCGAACAGTCTCTCGTGATGCTCCGGAGCTATCCCGATGCCTTCGTCCCTGACGCACACCACATTTCTTTTGCCGTCACTGTACGCCTTGACCCATATCCTTCCGCCCTCGTCGGAATACTTTATGGCGTTTTCGATGAGATTTACCATCATCTGGCGGAACCTGTCTACGGAACCGGTTATCTCTATGTCCTCCTCAAGCTCTGTCAATATGGTGATATCCTTATCCTCCGCGATGGGCTTCAATGCCTCCACGGTATTTCTTATTGCCTCGGCGGCGCTGAATGCATACTCCGCCGATTCCCTTTTGTTCTCTATATCCGACAGCACCAGCAGGTCCTCGATCAGACGTTTCAGTCTCGATGTCTCTATTGCTATTATATCTATGAACCTAGTCCTTATCTCCGGATTTTCCGCAGCGCCTTCCTGAAGGGTTTCGATAAAACCCGATATGGATGTCAGCGGAGTCTTGAGCTCATGGCTGACATTTGCCACGAATTCCTTCCTGATGGCCGCCGCCTTCTTGTTTTCCTCGGCAGCCTTCTCCATCTGCTTCATTTTAAGAGAATACGGCTTTATTATATGGAAATAGCCCTGTATCCCCACCAGTACCATGGATGCCATAAATACAGCAGCGATGAGGAGCATACTGCTTCCCAGCGACTCCGAAAGCTGCGCGCCGGCGCCCTTTTCCATCGCGGGAACTATATCCAGCTTCCATATGAAAAAAAACGAAATAAGATTCACAGATACGGCTTCCAGTATCAAAGCGATGGCTCTTTCCTTCATCTTACCTTATATCCCTTTCCCCTGATGGTTTCGATAAACTGATCTCCGTCGCCGTCTCCCGAAAGCTTCTGTCTCAGGTGTCTGATATGGACATCAACGGTCCTTGTCTCTCCTGCGTAATCTATCCCCCAGACGCTGTTGAGCAGCTGATCTCTGGTGAACACATGACCCCTGTTTTCCACCAGGAATTT
>JAETSS010000373.1 GCA_021769545.1 Eubacterium sp. | reverse complement strand
GTTTCTATGATGACACGGCTCTTTATTATATCCCTGAATCTATAGCCCACCAGGCTCGAGCCTATGAATATCATGGCCATCGGCGTGGATATATTGCCCAGATACATAAGGTAATCATCTACGGCCGCCGGTATGATACCACCCATCAGGCTTATGATAAAGCCGATTATGAGGGCCAGTATGTTGGGATTCATAAGCAGCTTAAGGGTCGCCTTAAAAAATCTCTTCGGCGTTGCCTTTCGTCTGTCGTCACGGTTTCTTCTGAGAAGTTTTATTCCGTATGTGAATACGAAGAAGTTCATGGCGGCATTGTGGGCCAGCATCAGCAGCAGCCCCATATCGCCGAAGAATATCAACGCCACCGGAAAGCCCATGAAGCCGTCGTTGGGCGCAATCATGGAAAACTCCAGTATGTTGGATTCCGATTCGGGGAATTTTCTCAGTCTGGCATAGCCGTAGCATATGAGTCCGTAAAGGTAGAAGCTCACAAGACTCAGGGCGAAGGTGATCACGAAGGACGTTATTATCTTATGATCCATCTCAAGTCCGCCGATGTTATGTACTATCAGACACGGATACGCAAAATAGACGATAAGCTTGTTGATGCTGTGATCCATCTTATCGTCTATGAAATTTATTTTTCTTAGGAACCATCCCGTAAACATGATGGCGAAAATCACAAAGTATTTTCCGTACATCGTCTGTCTCCCCAGTTTATCTATTGAATTTCCGTGAATCTCCATGCAAAGGTATTGCTTCAAATTTTTTCAGGGGCTTCATCCGAAGCCGGCAGGCCCGGGAGGCTCCATTCAAATCCGCAATATGGCAATCTTTCGATCGAGCTTCGTCAAAGAGGTCGTCAGGAGCTGTCTCCCGTACCGATCGTCATTTCCGGTCTCCTTAAAGCAAATACAATTCGCAGAGCTTCACGCTCCCCGTTTCCCGGCCGCAATCCGGCTGCAATTTCTAACCGTAATACAGATTATTAGTAATATACTCCGGATCGCTGGTAACGTCTATACCCAGCGCCTTGAGCGTCGTCTCGTCCTTATCACTGAGTATAGCGGTACAGTGCGCTTTGCATCCCCTCAGGCACGGCAGCTTCTCAAGAGCCGCCTCGGCAGATGGATTCGTCGCCGCCGAAATGGTGAGAGCCGTCAGTATCTCCTCGCAGTTGAGGCTGGACTTGTCCGACATGAGTACCTCTGTCTTGAGCTCCTGTATGCTCTTTAAAATATTAGGCGATATCAGATGTATCTCGTCTGCCATACCGCTGAGATATTTTA
>JAETSS010000372.1 GCA_021769545.1 Eubacterium sp. | reverse complement strand
TTTCGTCAGCGGAACATTCAGCACATTGCAGATCGCAAAATATTCTGTCGCCTCAACCTTCCGCTTCCCGTTCAGCAGCAGATTCAGGATATCCATCGGAATCCCTGTCTTTTCTGACACATGTGTGTATCGGATGCCGTTGTCGTCAAGGTATGTTTTGATCTTTATCCCGAACAACAAACTCACCACCTCTCGTACTTCTGTATTTTCTGTTATGATAAACAGGATTTCTGTACATTTCCATATACTAACAGTTTTTCTGTTTATTGTCAATAGTTTTGACGGCGTTTCTGTATTTTTTTGTTGATTTTACGGAACTACTATGATACATTCATTTTATGAAAAATCAGAATTACAAAAGAAGAACTATAACAGAACAAAAACAGAATAGGAGACACAATGATATCCAGTGACGACATCAAGAAAAACATATCAAAAAACATAACGAAGTACCGCGAAAATGCCGGATTCTCCCACCGGGAGCTGGCCCAGCAGCTAGGGATCACCCCCTCCCGCATATCCAACTGGGAGCAGGGTGCCAACTGTCCGACGATCGATATCCTGTTTGAAGTCTGCCGGGCGCTCCACGTCTCGATCAACGACATTTACGGTGTATATCCCGACTCTGAGATGCGGCTCTCCTACAGCGAACAGCAGCATATTCACAAGGACCGCAGTCTTGATGATCATGGGCGTGAAACCGTCGATCTCATCCTGGAGAGAGAGGTGATCCGTTCAGAAATGATCCGTTCAGAAGTGAACCGAATAAAGGAGGAACAAAAAAAAGAAGCCCGCATATGCGAGCCAGAAAAAAAGAACTTATAATCTTTATTTTGAGTCATCAAGCTTCAACACTGACATAAACGCCTTCTGCGGTATCTCCACGCTGCCTACCTGCCGCATGCGCTTCTTGCCCTCCTTCTGCTTCTCGAGCAGCTTCTTCTTTCTCGTGATATCTCCGCCATAACACTTGGCAAGGACATCCTTGCGTATCGCCTTCACAGTCTCCCTGGCTATGATCTTGCCGCCCACAGCCGCCTGGATCGGTATCTCAAACAGATGCCTCGGTATCTCATCCTTGAGCTTCTCACACATCCGCCTGCCCCGGTCATAAGCGGACTCCTTGTGTACGATAAAGGACAGCGCGTCGACCTCCTCCCTGTTGATGAGGATATCCAGCTTCACAAGCTCAGACTGTTCATAGCCTTTGATGTCATAGTCAAACGAGGCATATCCTCTCGAGCGCGACTTGAGCGCGTCAAAGAAGTCATATATGATCTCGTTTAAC
>JAETSS010000014.1 GCA_021769545.1 Eubacterium sp. | reverse complement strand
TTCAGGAAGGAAAAAGCATTCGACGGCCTCCACTTCACACCGGGGATTTATATCCTCTATCCTTGCCGCCATGAAACGTACCTTGGATCTTCCCACCGAGCTGTGGAGCGCAGGCAGCTGCCTGTTTATATTGGTGATATCTATGCTGTCGTTGTCCACCAGAGCTATCCTGCCAACTCCGGCTCTCGCCAGCCCTTCCGCGACGTAGCTTCCCACGCCGCCGACGCCGAATAGTATCACCGACGATGAACGAAGCTTATCCACGCCTTCCTCGCCGATAATAAGCTTCGTCCTGTCAAACTGTCCTTTCATAGCACAAACCTTTCGTCATATCAGATCGTTTATCACCTTATAGACCACATCCATGGAAAATCCTCTGGATGCCAGCCGCCTGCCGATCTTTGCCTTGAGTTTTCTCTTCTCATGGTATTCCATAGTTTCGGTATCTAAGCCGTTAAGCATGCCCTTTGCTATATCCGCGGCAGTTTCATACTGATCCGGAACGGATTCAAGCTCATCATAGGCAGCCTCGATGATATCCGACGGAACGCCCTTTTCTTCAAGCTCGCGCTTTATCCTTATGAGGCCCCGCCCCTTTTCAAAGCCGTATTCAAAATACATGATGCTATAATTGAGATCATCTATATAATGATATTCCTCCAGCTCATCTACAGCCTCTTTGATCTCCTCATCCTCAAAGCCTTTGCTCCGCAGATATTTTATCACCTGTACCTTTGTACGCGGCTTGATATTGAGATACGAGACGGCTCTTTCCCTAACGTCCATCGTAACCGTCTCCCGCCGTAGCTACAATACAGGCATCTCCAAGCCTTGCCTTGAGATCGCATATGGCCCCGATGCCCGTACAATGCACCGGCATCACACAGCTTGGATGCTCGCCTACTATCTGATCCACTACTCGCTTCCTGTCATCTGACGAAGCACTGTAGAGATGCATCCCGGCAATCACTGCCGCCACCTTCTCTCCCGGAAACATCGACTTGCTTGTATTTATGGCGGATATCACGCCGGTATGACTGCATCCGGAAAATACATACAGCCCCTCCGGCTGTCTTATTACGAGACATTGCTCGTGGGACATATCGTCCTCCGTTATGGTCCCGTCTTCGTCTCTGAAATAGAACCTTTCAGTAGGTTCAAATCCCTGCTCTTTCGTTACGGTGCCCGTTATGCATATATTATCGCTTATCTTCACAGGGCCGTCGGTGAAGACTATCCTGTCATTCAGCTCTTTTCTTTCCTCGCGGCTCCATCTTATACCGTCGTTTTCTCCGTAAAGCCGGCCGTCTCTCAATACATAGGATTCTCTGAAAGCATTTTTGTGAAGGTAGATATCGGCCTTGTCGTTGAGTCTGCAAAAGGCCGGGAAGCCTCCCGTATGATCGTAATGTCCGTGGCTGACTACTGCAAGGTCCACCTGTGACAGATCTATGCCCATCTTCTCCGCATTGCGTACCAAAAGATCCGATGCTCCCGCATCGAACAGTATCTTCATACCGTCGGCTTCTATATATATGGAAAGTCCGTGCTCCGCCATGATGCCGGGGTTATCGGTCTTGTTTTCCACCAGGAATCTGAATTTGATGCCGCTGTTATTGGTCTTCATTTGGTTCCTCCTTTTTTCTTCCTCCGCTGAGACTCAGTCCCACTACGCCTATGATTATAAGTATCGTACACATCACATGATACCACATCAGCGTCTCGCCCAGTATCACCACGCCCGCAACTATGGATATGGCCGTGGAGACATTGCCGAATATGTTACCCTTGACCGCCTCCATCTTGCTGAGCATATAGCTCATCAGATGCGCCGAAAGCAGTATGCAGCCTATGCCGAGATATCCGCCTGCGATGAACACCTGAGGCACTGCCAGCGGTGCGAAATAATCACCTGCCGTCTCGCCGCATATGATGCTCTTTATTATTATGGCAATGTTGAAGGCGACAAAGCCGATGATCACTATGCTGAAGGTTATCTCTATAGGCTTGTAGTCGTTTCTCGTATATCTCATGAATACGTTGCTGAGAGCCATGGAGATGCTGGAAAGCATCAGCAGTACCGTTCCCAGAGGATCTATGCTTATCCTCGTGGCTCCCATGATTATCATGAAAACCAGCGCCGCCACAGTCATACAGATAAAAATATTCTCCAGCCATGTGGCCTTTTCCTTTAAAAATGCCGATGCGATCACCTTAACTATAATTGGCACGATGGCAAATATTATCGCTCCCTCGACGGAGGTCGAATAGGACAGCCCTATGACCTGCAGCGCCATAAAGCCCACGTAGAAGCCTGCCGTCAGCAGCAGCTTCTTCTTAGGCTTCTTCAATATCTGCAGCTTTACTATCCTGAATGCCACCAGAAGCATTATCACCACAAAGGCGAAATCATATCTGTAGCACAGCACATGGAGACTGTCGGTATAATTCTGGCATACCTTTATCCCCAGAAATGAAAAACCTACCAGTACCGAAAAGCATACGGCGGCTATATATCCTTTTTTTCTTTCACTATCTTTCTGCAGCATGAGCAGTACATTCCTTTCTCCAATTTAAAATCGATGAATTCAACGTCTATTCGGTCCAGCACAGGCGTGCCGTGAAGTATCTCTTCAAGCCCCAGTCCCGTATATTTGGAATAGGCCTCTTTTCTCGCCCATATGAAAAAAAAGCCGTCGTCTCCGTTTTCCTCTATATACCTGCATTCCTCATCGGTGAAATATCTGCGGCTTATGCGCTCCGCGGCGACATTTCTGTGCTGCTGCACATCTATACCGACAGGCACATCCGCAATGAGGCACGCGAAGAAGTCTCCGCTGTGACTCACCGAAAAAAACACATCGCGCTCTCCTGCCGCGTCTTTCCCGCCTGCTATATAAGGCTTTCCCTTATCGGTGCGTAGGATATTCCCGGCTTCTATACCGCTTGCCCTCAGGGACTCCTTTATCAGTATATCCGTCAGCGCTCTTCCATGTGCTCCTTCGAACATGTTCTTATAATCTTCGTATAAATAAAGCTCCATAAACGTTTAAAAGGCGGAACATAACGTATCCGCCCAACCTCTTCTATTATTATCTGTTTATATCTCCGGACTTTTCGTCCTCTGCAGCCATCCTTTCAAGGATCCGCTTATAGCCGTCGGCTCCGTATATGAGACATTTATTTATCCTGCTTATGGTCGCCGTCGATGCCTTGGTCATGTTCTCTATCTCGCTGTAGGTCTTGTTTTCCGACAGCAGCTTGGCTACCTGAAGCCTCTGGGCGATGGCATGTATCTCATTGATGGTGCAGATGTCCTCAAAGAACCTGTAACAGTCCTCTTCGTTTTCGAGTAAAAGTATCGCCTTGAAAAGCTCGTCAATATCCTCTCTTTTGAACTTGGAATCGTATGCCATACCTTACTCCTTTCGCCATACATAATATGTATAAATTATATCATTTGCACATAACACCGTCAAGAAATACTTTAAAGCCTTAAAGCGCACGTTGACAAAGGTATTTGCATTGGAATATAATAATCTCCGAAATATTATCGTATCCATCGTATCAATGGAATATCACATAGGAGAAAAATCATGGTTTACATATTATTGATAATAGGATTCATCTGTCTCGTAAAGGGTGCGGATTTCTTCGTTTCCGGCAGCTCTGCCATCGCAAGGCATTTCAACATACCGACCTTTATCATAGGTCTCACCATCGTAGCCTTCGGGACCAGCATGCCGGAGGCCGCCGTAAGTGTCACCGCCGCCATGAAGGGAGCCAACGGCATAGCAGTGGGCAATGTCCTCGGTTCAAACATCTTCAATCTTCTGGTGGTCCTGGGCTTTTCAGCTCTGATAAAATCATGTCCTGTATCTAAAGCAATGATGAGATTCGAATATCCTCTTTCCGTGGTTGCTGCGGCAATGATAATGATATTCTGTATAGGCCCCGGAGATCATGCCCTGAACCTTTCAAGAATAGACGGCATCATATTTCTCTGTGTATTCGCCTTCTTTCTCGTATACACCATCAAAAACGTCATGTCCTCCAAGGGCAGCTCCGGTGCAGTACAGCCCGAAGCAAAGGAAGCTGACGAAAAAAGCATGTCTCTTGGAAGGAGCATCATACTGTCGATAATAGGCATAGCCGGTATCGTTGCAGGCGGCGACCTCGTAGTGGACAGCGCTACTGATATAGCCATGGCCTTCGGTATAGACGAGACCCTCATAGGTCTCACCATCGTGGCTCTTGGAACATCGCTGCCTGAGCTTGTGACCAGTATCGTAGCTGCCATCAAGGGAGAAACGGATATCGCCGTAGGCAACGTAGTCGGCTCCAACATCTTCAATATACTGCTGGTGCTGGGACTTTCCGTAACGATACACCCTATACGCATCACCATGGATTCCGTGTACGACTCGGCAATATTGATAGCTGTCAGCATCGCAGTGGCCGTACCTATGATCAGAAAGCATTCGCTTTCACGTTTCTGGGGAGCTCTTATGATCCTGATGTACGCCGCCTATCTGGCGTACATCATCATGCGTGCATTCTAATCAAACCGGATCAGAACAGACTCAGAGCCTTCCGTAGCTGCTCGTCTTCCTTAGTATCCTCCGGATCCTTGACCTGATAATCGGGCTCTACTCCCACCTTGTTTATGGCATTTCCTTTAGGTGAAAAATACTGCATTACCGTGAGCTTGAGTGCCGAACCGTCCTTAAGCTCTGCAGTAGACTGAACTACACCCTTTCCATAGGTGGTCTGTCCCACAAGCTCTATACCCTTATCCTTGAGGGCCGCTGCCAGTATCTCCGAAGCGCTGGCGCTGGCTTCATTGACGAGAACTACTGTCTTAAGCTCCGTCTTGCCGTCTTTAGCCTTATATTCCTTTTTCTTACCGTTTTTGTCTTCCATATAAACGACCAGTCCCTTATCCAGGAACTCATCGGCTATATCCACGCATGAATCCACAAGGCCTCCGCCGTTATTCCTCAAATCAAGTACCAGTCCCTCGGCCCCCTGCTTTTCTATATCCTCAAGAGCGGCCTTGAAATCATCGGAAGTTGACTCTATGAATGAGCCTATCCTGATATATCCTATGTTCCCATCCAGCATCTCATGCTCTACGCTGTGCTGGATTATCTTTTCCCTTACAAGCGTTACATCCTTTTTCTCACCGTCTCTGACATAGGTGATCTTGACCTTGCTTCCGTCTTCACCTCTGATGGCGTTTGCCAGAGTCTCCGTATCATCGTATTCCTTATCGTCGATGGCGATTATTATATCTTTGGCTTTGAGTCCGCCCTCCTTTGCAGGAGAATCATCCTGAACCGAAACTACGATGAAATTGCCGTCTTCATCCTCTGAGATGGTTACGCCGACTCCCGAGTATTCTCCTATTGCCGATGATTTCCAGTTATCGTACTCAACGGCACTCATATACGAAGAATACGGATCGTCAAGACCCGATACGAGACCCTTGTAAATGCCGTCCATCACCTGATCTTCATCGATCTTCTGATAATACGATTCGTCTATCATATCATAAAGCTGTTCCAGCTTGCCGTATTTTTCATACGACTCCGACATTTTATCATAATCGCTTTTCGATACCCTGACATATCCCAGCGCACCTCCGAATACGGCGGCGCATATTCCGCCCGTTACAGCGCTTCCGGCAAAAAATGCCACGATGATGCATATTACAAGCTTTTTCCTGCTTCTTTCCATTACAATATCTCCTCTACAACAAACTGTACGCTTTCGCGTCCCCTCCAGCTTTTGAGCCCTAGGCTTCCGATCATATCTACCGGCCTTCCTCCCGTCAGCGCATCTTTATTTTCCTGTGCCGTGGAAAAAAGTATGCAGTCGGCCCGGTATCCGGCCGAAGATACCGCGGTAAATCCGGCGTGAATACCGGATGCTCCCATGAATCTCACCCGTGAAATCGTTACATCACACATCCTGAATAACGGCTTCGGATTTCCCTGTCCAAAGGGCTCCAGCCTGTTCAATGTCTTTGCCAGCTCGATGCTGACCTCCTCAGGAGACAGAACATCCTCCCAGCATATCCTCTTATCGAACAGATCCGGCTTTTCATGCAAAAGCTGCAGCATATCATCCTCAAGGGCTGTCATGAGCTTTCCGAGGTTTTCTTCCGGTATGCTGAATCCGCATGCGCTCTTATGTCCTCCGAAGCTTACGAAAAGCTCACTGTGCCTTTTCAGCAGGGCATGTATATCCACGCCTTCTATGCTTCTGCCTGTTCCTTTAAGCAGGCCCTTTCCCGTCGGAGTGACGATGGCCGTAGGTCTGTTCTGCTTTTCCTTTATCTTGCCCGCGACGATCCCGGCGATGCCTTCGTGTATATCCTCCATCCTCAGCACGATGAAATTTTCATCTCCCGTGACAAGCCCGGCACATTGCTCATAGGCCTCTTCCTGCTTTTTCTTGCGTTCACTGTTTAGACTGATGAGCTTCTGCACCTTTTCCTCTATGACAGTCTCATCATCGGCCATGAACAAGTCCACAGCCTCGTACGCGCTTGCCATACGCCCGGCTGCATTGATATGGGGAGCTATCCCGAAGGAAATGTTTTCCGACGAGATGCTTTTAAAGGATATCGCTTCGTATAATCTCTTGAGTGACTTCCGCCTTCCCGAGTTTATCCTATTGAGACCGTATTTGACTATGGTCCTGTTCTCGTCCGTAAGTGATACTATATCGGCCACCGTTCCCACGGCCGTCAGATCCAGTATGTCATTGATGATGCTCTTGGGAAGGCCTACGCGCTGTCTTATGGCCTGGGCCATTTTGAAGGCTACGCCGCAGCCTGCCAGCTCCTTGAAGGGATAATGACATTCCTTCTGCTTGGGATTTATCAGTATACAGTCCGCCTTTATATCATCTATATTATGATGGTCCGTAACGATGATCTTCATTCCCAGCGATTTGGCATATTCCACCTCTTCATAGGACACGCTTCCGCAGTCTACGGTAATGATCAGCTCCGCTCCCTGCTGCCTTATCTTATGGATGGCCTCCTTATGAAGGCCGTAGCCCTCATCGAATCTCGATGGAATATAATATGTAAAATTATCGGTCAGCATACCGATGACCTGCGACAATATGCACACCGAAGTTACTCCATCCGCGTCGTAATCTCCGTATATGCATATCTTGTTTCCCGAATTTATCTCCGATAACAGTAAATCCACTCCCGCCTCCATATTCAAAAGCAGGAATGGATCATATGTCTTCTGTGGTCTGTCAGATAAAAACTCGGAAATATCCGCTTCGTTCTTCAATCCTCTTTTATACAGGATCTCTCTGAATATTTCTCCGGTTTCTCTCATTAATGCTCCTTTTCAGCTATAATTACAGTATATAGTCAAGTGGATCG
This sequence comes from Eubacterium sp., assembly GCA_021769545.1. The sequence goes on along the minus strand of JAETSS010000014.1, from coordinate 4,369 downwards.
GTGGTCTTTCCGTTGATCCTGACTTCAAAATGGCAATGCGGTCCTGTGGAATTTCCTGTACTTCCAATCAGCGCGATGGTCTGACCTCTGGAAACCCTCTGTCCTACACCGACCTTCAAGCTGGAATTGTGTCCGTAAAGAGTAACCACTCCGCCTCCATGGTCTATCATCAAGCAGTTACCATAGCCTCCGTACCAGCCGGAATATATTACCTTTCCCGGATTCGCCGCCACTACTGCCGAGCCATACGACGCACCTATATCGACACCTGAATGTCCCCGGCCAACGCCGAATATAGGATGTATTCTCCATCCGTATAAAGAGGTTATATTGGAGGTACCCACACTTGGAACAGGCCATGCCATTGCTCCTCCTGTATATGAAGATGTACTGCTGGAGCTTCCTTTATCTACAGCTACGGAGGTGATGGCCTCTGCATCTGCCTGCAGCTTGTTCAGCATCGCCTGATTTTCCTCGTTAGACGCTGCGATTTCCTTTTTCTGCGCTTCTACCTCTGCCTTGCTTGACTCAAGCTCTGCCTTTTCCTTTTCAGCAACTTCCTTGGACTCGTTCAGCTCTGCCTGAAGTGTTTCCACTTCCTTCTTCTTGGCATCTATTTCATCGTAGACCTCTTCCAGTCCTGTCAAGACCTCCTTATCGCTTGTGTATACCTTCTCCACAAGATCGAGGTTTGTGAGGAACTCCGAGAAGCTGTTGGAATCAAGTAGAACATCCATAAATCCGATAGTGCCGTTTTTATACATGTTTCTCAGTCTCCCACCGAGATTGTCCGTTTGGACATCCACCTTTTCCTGAGCTTCCTCCAGCTCTGCCTCAAGAGTAACCAGCTTTGCCTCGCCTTCCTTTATAGCAGCATTCAACTGATCTATGCTGTTCTGCATGCTGTTTATCTTTTCATCCAGCTCCAGCATGCGTGATGACAGACTGCTTTCCTTGGATTTTCCTTCCTTCAAGGCTGCTTCCTTTTCCTTGATCTGGCTTCTTATCTCGCTGAGTGACGCAGCGCTGACAAAGGATGTCTGAACGCAAAGAAGCAATGCCGCCAATATTGCCGTTACTATTATCAATCGTTTGTTTTTCATCATCATATCTTCCTCCGATCTTATCCCGACATCGATCTTTCGTTCTATGTAACATATGGATATGGATTGACGTAATTACCGTTTACCCTGACTTCAAAGTGAAGATGAGGTCCCGTAGAATTTCCGGTACTGCCTACGGCTGCGATAGCCTGTCCTCTCGATACGGACTGTCCATAGCCCACATACAGAGACGAGCAATGTGCATACAGCGTAACGATACCGCCGCCGTGATCTATCATCACGCACAGACCGTAGCCGCCGTTCCACCCGGCCGATATCACCGTACCGCCGTTTGCCGCAACGATGTTGCTTCCATATGATGCACCTATATCCATTCCCGTATGAAGCTTATATACTCCCGACTGTGGATGGTTCCTGTATCCGAAAGGAGACGTTATATATGAGGATGAAGGTGCCGGCCATGCCATCTGTCCGCCGGTATATACGCCGGAACTGCCCTGGGCCTGAAGCTGTGCAGTTACTCTGTCAGCTTCCGCCTGAAGCTCGTCCAGCATCTTCTCATTCTCTTCGTTTGAAGCCGCGATAGCCTCTTTTTCCTTTTCAACCACTGCCTGAGATTCCTTCAGATCTGCCTGCAGAGTCTCCACCTCTTTCTTCTTGTTCTCAACCTCATCGTGAGCCTCCTCCAGCTCATTGAGTACATCTTTATCGCTGGAATATATTATCTCCACAAGATCCAGATTCGTCAAGAATTCCGAAAAGCTGCCTGAATCCAGCAGTACGTCGAGAAACCCGATGGAACCATTTTTATACATATTTCTCAACCTGCCGTTGAGGTTCTCTGTCTGAGTATCTACCTTTTCCTGAGCCGCCGCAAGCTCGGCCTCCAGCTTCGTCAGATTGGTTTCATTTTCATATATCGCCTGCTCAAGCTCATTGAGCTTCTGGGTCAGACTTTCTTCCTGTTCTTTTCCCTTGTTCAGCTCGCTCTTCTTTTCGCTTATCTGATCTCTCAGTTCACTTAAAGAAGCGGCGCTGGCCGTTACGGTCCCTATGCACATGGCCAGTATCACCGCAAGCGCTATTATGACCTTTGATCCGATCCTTTTCAATATCACGACCTCCAAAATGTATACACTTAACTGCACTACGCATCCAGGAATTTTCGCATGGAAATTATGCTACCGCATGCTCCTATGCTTATTCCGAGTGCAAGGAATATCCACGTGAAGTTATATGCCAGGAAGCTTACCGGTACCATAGGCATCGATAATACCGAGAATATCTGCTGCCCTATGGCATCTACGAGCTTGTCGTAGATCACCGCGGACAATGCCACCGATATACCCGCTGAAATGATACCTATGATGATCCCCTCCGCAAGGAACGGTCCTCTTATGAACCAGTTGGTGGCCCCGATGTACTTCATTATACTTATCTCGTTAGCCCTGTTGAATACTGTAAGCTTGATGGTATTGGACACAACCACTATGGAAACGATTATCAGGAATATCATCACCACTATGGCTGCTATCTGCACGAATTTCGTAGCATTGAGAAGCTTGTCCACCGTGTCCTTATAGAACTTGACGTCCTCGACTCCGTCATACGTTGCCGCCTTTTCCGCAAGGGAATCTGCCTTTTCAAGATCAGCGATCATGATGACGACTGAATCCGGAAGAGGATTTTCCTGCAGACTGTCCAGCAAATATCCGTTTTCTCCCCATCTGGACTTGAATTCGCTCATAGCTTCTTCTTTACTCTTATAGAAGGCATCCTCGACACCCTCCTGCTGCTTTATATCTTCGATTATTTCATCCGTCTGCTCCTGAGTAGCATCCTCCTTGAGGAATATCTCTATGGAATCGTAATCCTGCTGTATTGTCTGTGCCGCCGTATTTATATTTATCACCAGTATGAAAAACAGGCTGAGTATCAGCAGCATGGCCATTATGGCAAATATGGACGCCAGAGACATGGCTCTGTTTCTCAACACCTGCAGGAAGGCCTGTTTCAAAGTGTAAAAGAATCTCTTGATCACTATTTCCTGCCTCCCCTCTTGAATCTCGATCGGAAGGTGCGTTCACTCTGTATCGTATCTTCGGACATCTCTATCTCGGCAAGTGCCTCCTGATACCCGTACGCACCGAATTCATCTCTTACGATCCTGCCTTTTTCTATAGCTATTACACGTTTTCCCATTTTGTCGACGATATCCTTGGCATGAGTAACCATCAGTATCGTCGTTCCTCTCATATTTATCTGGGCCAGAAGCTGCATTATTTCCCATGCAGTATCAGGGTCAAGATTTCCCGTAGGCTCGTCCGCGATAAGGATCCTAGGCTTGTTCACTATGGCCCGCGCTATGGCGACTCGCTGCTGTTCTCCTGCCGAAAGCTCATCAGGGTACTTATCGGCTTTTGAAGATATGCCCACCATGCTGAGGACCTGAGGAACGTATTTCTTTATCAGCTTCTTGGGCTGATGTATTATTTCCATGGCAAAAGCAACGTTCTCATAGACCGTCTTCTTAGGCAGGATTCTGAAATCCTGGAATACTATGCCGATGTTTCTCCTCAGCTTCGGTACCTGTCTGTTGGAAAGGGTCGTCACTTCGTTCCCTCTCACCTTGATGCTCCCGGAATCCGCATCGATCTCCTTGAGTATAAGCTTGATAAATGTTGATTTTCCGGCGCCGCTGGGGCCTACCAGAAACACGAAATCGCCTTTATTTATTCTTACCGATACCTTTTCGATACCGACATTTGATTTATAGTACTTGGTAACATTGTCAAATACGATCATTTACGTTTTTGCCCCTTTCTATATCGCAAAACATACATTTATATGATACTATATCTTGTATGTTTTTTCAATATTTTATGGGGAAATATGATGCATATTATTGGATATCGGCGTATTTTGGTGAAGGTTATGTGAAGCGTTTTACTAATATTGTATCCTCAGCTCTATGGTATCCGGAAGCGTCTTAAGATCGGTCTTTACAACGGCTGTAGGATACGTGATTATCTGCGATATGGCCGTTTCCTTCTTCGGATCCTCAAACAGCGCATAGACTATTAGATTGCTCTTGCCGTTCTTTTCCTCCAGCATGATCCTGTCTACCGATACGTTGAATCCCGACGTCGGTTTCTCTCCTCTTGTGACCACTACATAGATGTTTTCATCTATAGCGCAGGCCAGCGCCCTCTCTAAAGTCCTGTATTCAGGTATTATCTCCGACGTTATGTCTGCGGGCATCTGACTTTCCTTTACTTCACTGAATTTTACAGGATCATCTCCTC
>JAETSS010000013.1 GCA_021769545.1 Eubacterium sp. | reverse complement strand
TCACGTTCAAAACAGCCATATCAACGCCTCCTTAATGGTCCTTCCTTACTCCGTACTTCTCTATCATCTCCGGACGTATTCGCTTGAGCTCGCTTTCCGGCAGTATCGACAGCAGCTTCCAGCCCAGATCCAGCGTCACCGTTATGCTGCGGTCGGTATCGAAGCCCTGGGAAACGTATTTCTGCTCGAATTCCTCCGCAAATCTCGCGTAGAGCAGATCGGTTTCGGAAAGGGCAGCTTCGCCCAGTATCGTCATCAGCTCCTTGGCGTCCTTACCTCTGGCATATGCGGAAAAGAGCTGGTTCATGGTCCCCGAATGGTCCTCTCTCGTCTTGCCCTCTCCTATGCCTCTGTCCTTCAGTCTCGACAGCGAAGGGAGAACATCTATGGGCGGCATGATATTCTTCTTGTAAAGCTCTCTGGAAAGGATTATCTGCCCTTCGGTGATATATCCCGTAAGATCGGGGATCGGGTGTGTCTTGTCTCCCTCGGGCATGGTTAGTATGGGGATCATGGTGACGGATCCGCCGCTTCCCTGCTTTCTTCCGGCTCTTTCGTATATGGTGGCAAGATCCGTGTAAAGATATCCCGGATATCCGCGCCGTCCCGGAACTTCCTTTCTGGCAGAGGACACCTCACGTAGCGCCTCGGCGTAATTGGTCATATCGGTAAGTATCACCAGCACATGCATATCCTTTTCGAAAGCCAGATATTCAGCAGCCGTAAGGGCCGTGCGCGGCGCTGCGATACGCTCGATGGCGGGATCGTTTGCCAGATTGATGAACATCACCGTCCTGTCGATGGCTCCGGTGGACTTGAAATCCGACACGAAGTAATCCGACTCCTCGAAGGTGATGCCTATGGCGCAGAACACCACGGCAAAATCCGAGCCGCCGCCCCTGAGCACCTTCGCCTGTCTCGCTATCTGAGCTGCCAGCTTTGCATGTGGAAGTCCCGCCGCCGAGAATATGGGCAGCTTCTGACCTCTCACCAGTGTATTGAGTCCGTCGATGGCTGATATACCTGTCTGTATGAATTCATCGGGATATACACGGGCCGCCGGGTTCATGGGAAGACCGCTTATATCCATCCTCTTATCGGGTATGATCTCAGGACCACCGTCCACGGGCTCACCCATTCCCGAGAATACTCTGCCCAGCATGTCGGATGAGACATCGAGCTGCTGCGAATGGCCCAGGAACCTTACCCTGCTATCCTCGAGATTGATCCCCGCCGCGCTTTCGAAAAGCTGCACAAGGACATCCTCACCGTTTACCTCAAGAACCCTGCAGCGTCTCATCTCGCCGCTTTGCAGCCGTATCTCTCCCAGCTCGTCATAGGCCACGCCTTCAACGCCTCTGACGAGCATCAACGGCCCTGCCACCTCCGATATGGTCCTGTATTCCTTAAGCATTACGCAGATACCTCCTTCATCAGCCTGCCAAGTGTCTCCGAGAGTTGCATCATAGTATCGTCTATATACGATGAAACGTCTTCCTCTCTCACGTATTTCGCCCTGGCGATCCTTTCACGTACGTCCATATCCAGTATACGTGCTATATCCACGCCCTTTTCCAGAGCATCTACCGACATATCGTAAAAAGACAATATGAGTTTCAGCATCTTATACTGCTTGGAAAGGGACGTATATGAGTCCACATCGTCGAAGGCGTTCTGCTGCAGATAGTCTTCCCTGATAGAGCCGGACGCTTCCAGTATCAGACGATCCGAAGGCGACAGCGAATCGTAGCCAACCAGCTTCACTATTTCCTCCAGCTCCGCTTCTATCTGCAGCAGCTTGACTGCCTCCATCACGCATCTGGTCCAGTCCTCCGCTATGTTGCTGTTGAGCCAGCCTCCCGCCGTCTCACTGTAGAGAGAATATGAGGTCAGCCAGTTGATGGATGGAAAGTGCCGCTTGTAGGCAAGTCCCGAATCCAGTCCCCAGAAGACCTTTACGATACGAAGGGTCGCCTGCACCACGGGATCTGAAAGGTCGCCGCCTGCGGGAGATACAGCTCCTATGGCCGTAAGGGTCCCGATACGCTCATCGCTGCCGAGGCATACCACCTCGCCTGCGCGCTCGTAGAACTGCGCCAGTCTCGACGTCAGATACGCCGGATAGCCTTCCTCTCCCGGCATCTCCTCCAGCCTTCCCGACATTTCACGCAGTGCTTCCGCCCATCTCGATGTGGAGTCGGCCATGATTGCTACGGAATATCCCATGTCTCTGAAATATTCCGCAATGGTGATGCCCGTATATATAGACGCTTCACGGGCGGCCACCGGCATATCGGATGTATTGGCGATGAGTACCGTCCTGTTCATCAGAGATTCTCCCGATCTGGGGTCCTTAAGCTGTGGGAATTCCATCAGTACGTCGGTCATCTCGTTTCCCCGCTCTCCGCAGCCCACGTATACCACAAGATCCACGTCGGACCACTTGGCCAGCTGATGCTGCACCACTGTCTTTCCCGATCCGAAGGGACCGGGAACGGCTGCCGCTCCGCCTCTCACTATGGGAAACAGCGTGTCTATCACCCGCTGGCCCGTTACCATGGGAACGTCGGGAGCCAGCTTTTTCCTGTAGGGTCTCTGCTTTCTCACCGGCCATTTCTGCATCATGGTTATATCCCGCACTGTGCCGTCGGATAACCTGACCTTTGCCACAGGCTCCGTTACGGTATGCAAGCCGCTGTTTATCTCGGTCAGGATGCCTTCCGCTCCCACAGGCACCATGATCTTATGGGTCATCAGCTTCGTTTCCTCCACGGTCCCTATGATATCTCCGGCCGTCACGTTATCTCCCACATCGGCGCACGGTCTGAATTCCCATTTTCGCTCATGATCCAGCGGCGTTACCTCTATACCTCTGGCTATGTTGCTGCCGGTCTTTTCCCTGATGACCTCAAGAGGGCGCTGTATCCCGTCGAATATCATCTCCATGATGCCGGGTCCCAGCTCGGCCGACAGAGGCTCTCCCGAGGATATCACCTTATCGCCCGTCTTGAGACCGGCCGTTTCCTCATATACCTGGATGGAGGCCTTATGACCTCTCATCTCTATTATCTCGCCGATGAGGCCCTGCTCGCCTACGCGAACCACGTCAAACATATTGGCGCTGCTCATGTTCTCAGCCACCACCAGAGGGCCTGATATCTTTACGATCTGTCCGTACTCCATGTTCATTCCACCTGCCTGTTATTGAAAATATCCGTACCTACGGCACGCTCCATGTTCCTGTGTATGTTATCCATGCCTATGCCGAGACTGCCGTTCCTGCCGGGAATAGGTATGATGGCGGGAAGCATATCGTCCCTGTACATATCCATGATACCCTGGCCGGCTGCTGCGATATCTTCCGTTACGAAAATTATCCCGTAGCCGTCTGCCGCCAGCTTCGAAACCAGAGATTCGATCCTCTCTTCCGCTCCGGCTCCCGTTTCCGCTTCAAAAACGTCGAAGCCTACGGCCTTGAATCCCGATACGCTGCCTCTGTCTCCCACTACTGCCATCTTAGTCTCCATAAAAATATCCCAGCCTTTCTGCGATCTGCTCCGATGGTATATTGAAAAGCTTCGAGGTCAGCACGAATCTGCAGGCCTTTATCTCGCGTTCCTTTCGGTACAGGAACGATATTACCGGTCCTATCCCGAAGGGCTCCCGTGATGCCCGCTCAAACAGCTCCCCGAAGCACCTCTCCGCCTGCTGCTCAAACAGTCCCAATGAGCCGCCCCGCTTTATACTTTCCACGGCCTCCGTCAGACCATCGGAACGCTCCAGCCTGGCCGTCAGAGCTGCAATACCGTCATAACCCATGGTATACGCCTCCTTAAGCTCCTTGAGCGTGAAGCTGCCGCCCTCTGCCAATACTCTGGCCGCCTTGTAAACGTCAGCCTTGATCCTTAAAAGTCTCAGGGCCGCCTTGATGTTTGTCAGATCGACTCTGGCGGCTGCGTATTCCGTGAGAAGGGAGAAGTCTATCTCCGCGGCCTTTCTTATTATTTCCGCCATGACGGCCCTGTCGATGACGATATCCACCGCCTGCGGATCATCTGTCTCCGCCAGCAGACTTACCGCTTCAAGGCCCGCCTCTCCAACGGTCTCCGGGACATGATAAAAATGACCCTTTCCCAGCTCGTCCGCCATGACACCTATGCCAACTGTCCCGCCTGTCTTATACAATCCCGAAAAATCGCCTGCGGCTTTCCGGCTCTTTACCATCACCTTCATATTATGTCCGTCTATGGGATATCTGAATATATACGTCAGACCCATGTCCTGCGTCATTTCCTCCACCAGCTCATAGCTGCCCTTTAGAGCTTCCTCAAAGGCCTCCTCGTATCTCCCTGGACTACTGTTTTTAAAGAGCTGTTTTCCCGAAAGCAGTCTGAATGCATCCTCCGCAGAAGACGCCCCTGCCGCCTTTATCAGCTCCTCCCGGCTCACCAGCAGGTTCTCGAGATATGCCGCTCTCATGGAGGCATGCAGATGGTCCGTATCCCTGTAGCGCATAAACCATTACCTCCCTATTCCTGCGAAAAGAGCAGCTCCGCGATCTCCGTTTCCATTTCCCGTCCGGCGTTTTCCGTCATGGCTCTGAATGTACAGTCGATCTCTGCTTTATCTTCCTTTATTATTATTCCCCCGGAAAATCTGCCGGGCTTCTGGTCTGTGATTATGTCCATGCCCTTTACCTTTAGTCTCGATCCCAGCTCGTTGTGATCGGCTTTGTTCATCTGTATCATGACGTCGTCGCCGCTGCTGTACCTGATGATGAGACTTTCGTACAGGGCCTTTTTGTCGTTTTTATCCAAAGCTGCCAGCTTGCTCTCCGCCAGGGACAATGCCTTTTCCAGCATCTCGTGTCTTGCGGAAAGCCTGATGCTTCGGCTCTCTATGCTTGCGCCAGATATGCTGCGCTGCCGTATCTCATGGGCACGTTTTTCCGCTGCCCGGAGAATGTTTTCCTCGCTCACGCGGGCCTCTTTTTCGTAGAGCTTTTCTATCTCGCGTATATCGTGCCTGCCGTTTTCCGCGATCCTGTCGGCTTCCTCTCTGGCCTCCCGGAGGATCGCTCCGGTTATCCTCTCTATCCCTTCCATGATGCTTCCTCCGTATCAGATCACATGTCGATATTGAATATCAGCAGCATCGAAATAAGGAATGCCAGAATGGCGTATGTCTCCACCAGAGCCGCCGACACCATTGGCTTCGACACCTGATCCGGCTTTCTGGCGATGATCTTGACGCCTGCCGCCGACACCCTTCCCTGATGGATTCCCGAAACGAGACCCACGATGCCTACAGGCAGCGACGCCACCAGAACGGCAGCTCCCGTTCCCACCGAAAGCTGTACGTCTCCGCCCATCATACCGCTGTTGAGCATGATGATGAAGCCTATGAGGAATCCGTATATTCCCTGCGTTCCCGGCAGCGCCTGCAGTACGAGACACTGGCCGAACTTTTCCGGGTCCTCGCTGAGGACACCGGAAGCTGCCTCACCGACGATGCCTACACCCTTTGCGGAGCCCATTCCTCCAAGGATCACCGCCGCGGCCACGCCAAGATACGCATAAAAGTTACCGTTGGTAAACAACGTTGCAAAAGTTTCCATTTCTATTTCTCCCCCATTACCCTTACATATTTCGTCTTTATCTCAAGCGGCTCGAATTTCCTGCCGCCGCTTTCATAGTATTTTCCGAAGAACTCAACATACTGCAGTCTGGCGGCATGGACATAGGCTCCAAGAGCGTTTATCCCCAGATTGAGCATGTGTCCGGCCGCGAATATTATCACGAACAGGACAGCCCCCACTATACCGCCGCCTGCCATGGACGCCATGATGTTGACGACGCTTGCCACGACTCCCGTGGCAAGTCCCAGGGCCAGAATCCTGGAATAGGACAGCACATCGGAAAAATATCCTGTTATACCGTAAAGGCTCATCACCCCCGACGTCACCTTTCCAATGAGCTTAGGCCTGTGCCTGCCCTGGGTAAGAACAAGCCCCGCAGCCCCCGCCGCGGCCGTCACCATCCCCGCCGTATTCCACGGAGAAGGAGCCAGCAGAAGTAGCAGCCCGCCCAGCAGCATGTACCAGAAGCCTACGTCGAAGACCGCGCCCCAAATATCGCCGCGTCTTATCATGATATACGCCTTTATACCCATGCCTGTGAAGAGATGTATCACCCCTAAAATGCACGACAGTATCAGCACCGCCATAGGCTGCTCAAGAGGGTCCAGGAGCTGCGGTATGCTGACGTTCCTGGCGAAGAATGTCTCCGAAACGACAGGTATCACGTCACCGAACCAGCTTCCGTACAGGGCTCCCCAGAACATGGTGGATATGCCGCATATGCCCAGCATCTTAAGAAGTCGTTTGGCTCCGTCTCCTATGTCGAGGAAGGCTGCGCCGCAAAAGCCTGCCACGATGAGCACCAGTCCGTATCCTGCGTCCGACAGCATCATCCCGAAAAATATGAAGAAAAAGAGTCCGATGGCCCAGTTGGTATCTATGCTGCGTGGATCCGGCAGGGAATACATCTCGGTGATGGCTCCGAAGGGTGCGACTATCCTGTTGTTCTTCATGAGCACAGGCGGTTTCTCTCCGTCCCCCGCTTCCCGGTATTCACAGCAGCAGCTGTACTTTTCCAGCCTGTCCCTTATTTCTTCCTTTTTGGAAGCGGGCACCCAGCCCGTTATTATGCTGACCTTTTCAGTATTCACGAAATTCTCCCGGCCTGACATGTACTGGATCCGTATCGTCAATGCATCGCTTGCCCGTTCCAGAAGTTCTCTATGGGAAGCCAGTTTTTCCAGCTCCACTTCATTTTCACGTACGGCCTTCTCCACGTCCTCGAGCTCACTGCGACATGATGCGATGCGATCCGCGAAGGTTTCCGCCTCTGCCATATCGCTGGCGGAAAATTCTCCGGCTCCCAACGAGCCTATGGATTCGCGTACTTCCTTCTCACGGCTCTTATGAAATATCACCGCGATATATTGGCGCTCCTGCTGCTGCGATACCAGCTCCGCATGTAACGGCAGATCCTGTCCGCCAGCGATGCTGTATATATCTTCGATGGTCCTCGGTTCCTGCAGGATATAGAATATTACGCCTGTGCTGCGGGTGTTCAGCCCTTTTACAGGCAGCTCAAATGACTCCCAGGGAAGCAGCGAGCTTTCCCTGAAAGATATGGTTTTCCTTCGTTCCCCCAGCCGGTCCAGTCTGCCGGTAATAGCCTCGACGGCTTCACAGGCAGCTATGCTGTCCGTCAGGAGCTTTTCCGATGTAAGTTCTTCATAGGAAATAACGGGGCGTTTGTACAGAATTCCCCTTTTGTCCCCGAATTTTTTAAGACTTGAAATACAGTCCCCGATCCTTTCCGCCAGCATTTCCTCCCGCGAAAGATCGAGGCTCTTCCCCTTTTGCAATATCTTCTCCACATCCTCCGGGATCATGGACTGAGCCCTTTCAAGCTGGATCGCTCCGCATTTGAGTATCTCCTCCATGATGGCTGTCGCCTGTTCCCTGAGACTGTAGATACAGATCTTCTCCATCCTTTCGATCATATATTCTCCATAATCCCCTTTACGATCTCGTGAGCCGCCTGCTCCAGCCTGCCCTCCGAAAGCTCCATGATGCGAATCGCATCCTCTCCGGCAGCCTTTACACGCTTCTCTGCAGTATCGGCTCCCTCTATTTCCGCCTTTCTTATCAGCTGGCGGGCCGCGGCATTGGCCCGCATGACAGCATCCTCAACATGTTTTCTGCCGTCATCCCTTGCCTTTTCCGCATCAAGCTCCGCCTTCTGTCTCGCACGGCGCTTGATATCTTCCGCTTCCTTTTCGGCGGCCTTTATCCTGTCGATAGCTTCCCGCATTTACGTTATCCCCCTTTTATCATCTAACGCTATTGCTGAGATCTCTTCATTTTTTTAAGCTGCTCCTTCTGCTCCGTCGTGATGCGAAGGCTTTCCCTTGCCTTCTGAATCGCCTTGTTGTATGTAAAGTCGTCCAGGCTGCATTTTTTAATGAATTCCAATGTCTCGTCGTAGAATTTCACGAAGCATATGGAGATCAGCCACGCCACCGCCATCCTGACGTAATACCCTTCGTGGGATATGCTCTCGGCCCTTTCCAATATTCTGTGCAGATATTCCTCATTTATGTAATATTGCAGCAGCATCACCACTCCGAAACGTATATGATATTCCTCGGTGGAGTCCAGATATTTCTGCAGGAATCCGTATGTCTTCTCCGGGTATTTCCTGACCTCTTTAAGGCCACCGCAGAAAATATCGCATACAGCCCAGTTTTTGATCTTGGGCACGAAATCGTCTATCTGCCTGAAAAGCATGTCCGGATCGATCTTCCTCTGCAGTCCTATTATCATCCCCTGCAGCATTATTTCCTCGTAATAGTCGTCTCCGATAAGCTCTATGAGCTCCTGCGCGTCTTTCCTGTACGCACTGTACAGCTCCTTGGCATATTTTCTCAGCACCGGGACTCTGACTCCTATTATCGTTTCCTCTCCCGGAACCAGCGAGCTGTGGAATTCCCTGTATTTGCTGTCTTTCAGCGAAAAGATATGCTCTCTTATGTTTTCTCTATTTATCTCTGCGTTCATGTTCCTCCACCTTCAGTTTTACCTCTTCCTTGGCTTTTTTCAGATCCTCTCGGGCTTCTTCGATCTTTCTCCTGCCGTTTTCTATGGACCGTTCCAGATACTTCTCAAGATGTGCCCTGAATGGCTCGTCGGTCTTGAAGGCAAGCACGAATCTGCTCTTTTCCTTGAGTTCCTGTCTCTGCTCCCTTACGATATCCTTCAATTCTTCGTACCTTATTACAAGCTGATTCTCAACGGCGAAGCTCCTTATCTTAGCCGACATGTTCAGCGAATACCACAGGTCGATGACGAATACTCCGAAAAACATCCCGACGAAAAACGAAAATGCCAGATGCACCGACAGCCATGATACCCATTCTTCGACGCGGGTATTGACGGTGAAATAGTAAAGAGTCCCCAAAAGGCCCCATATGACGGTGAACTTGGGACATATTATCCCCTGCAGATTGAGCTTTTCTCCGCTGTAATCCCACAGCTTCACCTTCATTCCCTTTACGAATATCAGCCCGGCTATATATTCCAATACAGTCATTATTATTGCCATTATGATAAAAATAATGAATATGTCCGCTATTTTGTTGCCGGTAAGCAGCGCCCTGATGACGTAGGACATGGTAAACATACCCCAAAGGCCGAAGCCGTACAGCGGAAGGTAGGAACCTACCAGAAAGCCGGGATTTATCCATTTCCTTGCAGGGTTGTTTTTTGAAAGGAATCTTCTGAAAAACAGCTCCATACACCAGCCCAGGCAGCTTCCTATGAAAAATAAAAATGCAAAAATCAAAAATCCATTCACCGTGTATTATCTCCCCTTTATGTATTTTTTAACAACGTTGCAAAAGCAACATACATGATGCTATTATTATATTAAAATCCAATCATAAAAGCAACAGCATACACATCATCAATCGGAGGAGGTAGACGTATCATGAGACGAAAAGACAGAGAAATGGACAGGGATTTTGCCCTTTATGTAGTTGATAAATGCGAATATGCGGTGATAGCCATGACAGACGGGGACAACACCCCCTACTGCCTGCCAGTCACAATAGTGCGTGAAAACGACAGCATTTATTTTCATACTGCAAAGGAAGGTCGCAAGGTGGAATTCCTTATGAAAAATCCGTCCGTATGTATGACCTGCGTCGGAGATACATACCGCACTCCCGACAGATTCACCACGGAATTCGAGTCTGCTGTCATCTACGGCAGGGCATCCGAGGTCACGGAGGATGATGAAAAGATCCATGCACTCAGGCTTTTATGCCAACGCCATACGCCGACTAATATGCACATGTTCGACGCTTCCATAGAGCGCAGCCTGCCCCGTACAGGAGTCTGGAAGGTAGAGATAAGCCAGATAACAGGCAAACGCAAGAAGTACGATAAGGAAGGCGTCGAAATGAAGTACGGCAGGATGGAATGAAAGGAGTACAAAACATGAAAAGAAAGATAATAAAGATAGATGAGGAAAAATGCAACGGCTGCGGACTCTGCGCCGAGGCATGTCACGAAGGCGCCATAGGGATGGTTAACGGAAAGGCCAGGCTGCTGAGAGACGATTACTGCGACGGTCTCGGGGACTGCCTGCCGGTATGTCCTACCGACGCCATTTCCTTTGAGGAAAGAGAGGCTGCGGCGTATGACGAGGCTGCAGTAAAGGTCAATATGGCTGCAAAGCACAGCGCTCATGCAGCTCACGGTAAGCATCACGGTCACGGCGGAGGATGCATGTCGGCTGCCTTCAACGGCGAGCTCAACGAGCACAGGCATGTAACCGATGACGGAAATGCGGATATGACCATCGGCAGCGCACTTAAGCAGTGGCCTGTACAGATAAAGCTGGCTCCGGTGAACGCACCGTATTTCAACGGCGCTGATCTGCTGATCGCCGCCGACTGTGCGGCATACGCCTACGGTGATTTCCACAGGAGATTCATGAAGGACAAGGTGACCCTCATCGGATGTCCGAAGCTGGATATGGGGGATTATTCCGAAAAGCTGACGGAGATCATCGCATCCAATGATATCAGGAGCATCACCGTCGCCAGAATGGAGGTGCCATGCTGCGGAGGCCTTGAATTCGCCGTAAAGCAGGCGGTAACGGATAGCGGCAAGGATATCCCGCTTGATATCGTGACTGTCGGTATCGACGGGGAGATTAGATAGGCGCGTATATACAGATACCTGGGGCCGGATTGAATCCGGCCCCAGGGTTTTGTTTTTTGATACAAGCGGTAGCGGCAATCGATTACACCCACACCCCGTTAGTAGCAGACCAATTCTCCGCAAGTTCTTTATCTTCTATCGCTGCTTTGAAGGGCTTCGCAAGAAATGTGTTTATCGTTTTAAGCACCATACTGAAATCATCTGTTTCAGTGTCGATCTTACGTATAAAGTTCTTCCATTTCTTCTGCATTGCAGGATCATCATCAAAGCACATAACCTGCTCAAACTGCTCAGCAGTAAAGTCGTGTCCACGATTTTTAAAAGTTTTTCTGAGCGCTTCCGCCAAGACTTTACCATCAAAATCAAACTTGTTGGCGAGATAATAGATGTCATAATAGTCTTTCATACGACTTGAAAATTCCATTAAACTTAAGATCGCATCTATCTTTTCGGCAATGGTTGTTTCCAGTGAATATGTATTTACCATCGGTGCAGCAAAGCCATCAAGCTGTGTAGGTATCTTTCGTTTTTCCTGCTTCGGGACGATAACATCGCCGACACCAAAATCAATGCTAAATGGAGTTTTAGTATTTTTGATATGCGCTACGATGGAAGCGCTGATGCCGGCATACTTTTTCTGAACAGCAATCGGTGCAACGCTAATGATTTCAAATGTTATAAAATCATTTTCAGTAGAAGTAACGATTATCTCTTCTAAAACTGCTTTTAGCCGTTGAGGCGTATTAGGGACTTTACAAAGAAGGAAATCCACATCTACCGTTACCCTGCTGTCAAAATCCGTTACCGAATATATGAACAGTCCACCTTTCAATACAAGATTATCTGCATATCCGGATCTTTCCAACCGACGCAGGAACTCCTCCTGGCAAAAAAGCTGCAAACAGAGTTGATAGTTTCTGTCGCTTTCTTTAGCTTTGTTTTTAAGTCTTGCAAGTACAGATGCCGCCTTATCAGCCATTTAGAAG
>JAETSS010000371.1 GCA_021769545.1 Eubacterium sp. | reverse complement strand
AGCCATATACTTACCCCCTATTTCACACGGGCAAGAACGTCATCAATATTACCTGCGTTAAGGAAATAAGCTTCCGGAACATCATCATGTTTACCGTCCAGAATCTCCTTAAAGCCCTGTACTGTCTCGCTGAGAGGTACGTAACGTCCTTCCAGTCCAGTAAACTGTCCGGCTACGAAGAATGGCTGAGATAAGAATCTCTGGATCTTTCTTGCGCGGGATACGGTCAGTTTATCTTCTTCTGAAAGCTCGTCCATACCTAACATGGCGATAATATCCTGTAACTCTTTATACTTCTGCAGCACTTCCTGTACTCCGCGGGCTACTTTATAGTGCTCTTCCCCAACGATACGCGGGTCCAGAATACGTGAAGTTGACTCCAGCGGGTCTACCGCAGGGTAGATACCTAACTCAACGATAGAACGGCTGAGAACCGTTGTCGCGTCCAAATGGGCGAATGTATTCGCAGGAGCCGGGTCAGTTAAGTCATCGGCCGGAACATAAACAGCCTGCACAGATGTGATGGAACCGTCCTTTGTGGATGTAATACGCTCCTGAAGAGCGCCCATCTCAGTCTGCAGAGTCGGCTGATAACCAACGGCTGAAGGCATACGTCCAAGCAGGGCGGAAACCTCAGATCCGGCCTGTGTGAAACGGAAAATGTTATCGATGAACAGCAGTACGTCCTTACCGCCCTTATCACGGAAATATTCAGCCATGGTAAGTCCTGTTAAACCAACTCTCATACGTGCTCCCGGCGGCTCGTTCATCTGACCGAATACCATGGTTGTCTTATTGATAACCCCTGATTCCGTCATTTCGTAGTAAAGGTCATTTCCTTCACGGGTACGCTCGCCTACGCCTGTAAATACGGAGTATCCGCCATGCTCTGTAGCGATGTTACGGATCAACTCCTGAATGAGCACTGTTTTTCCAACTCCGGCGCCGCCGAACAGACCGATCTTACCACCCTTCTGATATGGGCAGAGAAGGTCAACGACTTTGATTCCTGTCTCCAGGATCTCTGCTTCGGTGGACTGTTCTTCGAAGGTCGGAGCTTTTCTATGAATCGGAAGATATTCCTGTACCTCTGGAGCCGGTTTGTTATCAATCGGCTCACCCAGAACGTTAAAAATACGTCCAAGAGTGTTCTCACCGACAGGTACAGTAATTGGCGCGCCGGTTGCTATCGCATCCATATCACGTCTTAAACCATCGGTCGATCCCATGGCGATACATCTTACCGTATCGTCACCCAGATCCTGTGCAACTTCTACCACCAGAGTGGTTCCG
>JAETSS010000370.1 GCA_021769545.1 Eubacterium sp. | reverse complement strand
GTTGTTCCTCAGCAGTTTATGAGCCAGCTTTACAAAGCCTGCTCAGGGATCAGCTACATCGACATCCGGCTCTATGCTACGACCAGTGATGCGGACAAACCAATCGAGTACCCGGATCGCAGCAAGAATGTCACCGCCCGGCAGAAGGCATATACGACGGAAGACATGATCGAGGTGGATATTGATGGCTGATTTTCTGACAGCCTTGAAAAGAGACCTTGTAGAGCAGTTCAAGGGGAAGCCGAACATTGAGGCTCTGATGGAGGTCATCAGCATCGAACTTCAGCAGGTCTATGACTTCTATGCACAGCTCCGGGAAAACAGGAGTGTTATATCAGCCGTAGGAAAGCAGTTGGACGGTGTTGGCGACATCGTTGTGATGACCAGGATGGAGGCCGGTATTCTGGCTGGAAACCCAATTCCGTTTGAGGTTATCGACGACGATATGTACCGGCAGTACCTGATCTTCAAGATTTTGAAGAATACCTGCGACTGTACTTATCCAGACATCATAAAGGCGTTTCGGATGTTCTGGGATCGTCCGCTTTATTATTCGGAGGATCCGGAACAGCCGGCTACGATGATTTTTGACACAGGAGAAATGGATGGGACGGTAGATACGCGTCCCCTGTTCACAACGCCGCTCCTTCGGGCCGCTGGCGTTACTCTGAAGCTATATGCACGCACAAAGACGGAAATAGACCCAGCGAAGGTATACATCGTAAGTGGCCTCGGGTTTGCGGTGACAGTGACAGAACTGCCGGCATTGGAAAGAGAGTATGATTTCCAGTCAAAAGCCTGGCTGGTTGGTAGCTTTCAGAGCATGACAGTTGATAATCCGCCGGTCATCGAACGTGACTACAAGTTTGGATTTAAGCTCAGTCTTGGCGCCGGCATCCAGAGTATCACGGAGACGTCGATTGGCAGTGTGCAGGTTCCGAATAAAGCCAAAAGCGGAAAGAGAGGAAATCGAAAATGAGTGAATTAGTTTCCACTTCCTACGAAGTTGACGTAGTAAAAAAATATTACGGCGGGACCGTCACGATTTCCGGGCGGAATCTCATCACCAGTCTGATCGCGGGAGAGACTATCGAGTTTACCAGAATTGTCGTCGGTTCCGGCAAGATGCCAGATGACGTTGAGCCGATTGACATGAAAGATCTCATCCATCCGATAGCTGAGGCTACGTCCAATGTCCCTACCGTGGAAAACGGGGTTCTTTCCATGATAGTCGAGTATCGGAACGATATGAACGGTGGTTTGAAGGAAGGCTTTTGGCTGAGCGAGTTTGGGATCTA
>JAETSS010000369.1 GCA_021769545.1 Eubacterium sp. | reverse complement strand
CAGTATAGTATACATGCACATTTTTTTCAACCGACATTTGAACAATTATGAGCAAAATCAATATAACCACAGCGCAGCAGCCATGAGCACCACTGCGCTGAAAAGCCCGACTCCTGCCGGCACATGAAAACGCTGCAGCTTTTTCATTTTTTCACCGCCTACATGAAACATGTAGCGCTATATCAAACGTTCCCCGTAGATGTTCTCTATGCCGTATCTCCTGACGCGGCTTCTGAGCTCGTCGGGATCGGTGGAATAAAGGCCTTTTTCCTTCATGCGCCTGAAATATTCCGCCCCTGCAAAGGTGTATCTCGTCATGAGGCCTTCCTCCGTTTTCAGGCTTTCGTTGGCAAATGAGATCAGATCGCCGATAGCCGTTCCCACAGGCAGCTCCAGCGGCTTGATGCCCTTCAAATACCTCACTGCGTTGTGTCCCGCAAGGCTTCCGGTGGAAATGGCCTCCGTGTGACCAACGAAAAGGCCCGACTTTTCACCTCCGCAGAAAAGATTTTCTATGCCCTTCGCCTTCATGGTGTTGTCTCTCTCCGCCACGGAAAGATACCTGATGGAATTCCCCTTGCCGCCGGCATAAGGGTCAACGTATCTTGCATCCTCAAAGCCCGGCACCTGCCGCAGAGATTCCAGATCGAAAAACGGCGTCATGATCTTTGCATATCCCGTGTCCAGCAAAATTATATTCTCAGCATATTCATTTAGTGCATATTGCTTGCAGACCTTCATATCCAGCTTTTCACGCTTTATGGCTTTTTCCGGAAGCGGCACTATGGCTACACCCGTTTCGTTTAGCTGCTGCTGCAGTTCCTCGGAAAGCGAATGCTTCTCCAGCTTGCCGCTGCCGCTGAACGCCCCGAAGTATCCGTCCTTTCGCTTTCCCATGATGTCGCTTCCGCCCGCCTTGGCGCTGATGCTGACACGGGGTCCGAATGCGGGACATCTCAGTATGCACATGCAGCAGCCGTTGCCGTATGTAAGACAATTTCCCATCGGCCCGGTGCTCCCACTCGTCTCGACGAAAACATCCCCTTCTATCTCCTCTCCGCCGGCAAGCACCAGCTTCTCGATGACGGTATCTTCACTGTTTCCCATCTGCTTTTTGGTTTTCTTTCTGGTCACTACGTCTACTGCACGCGTCATCAGCCTGATGTCGATGCCCTTTTCACGGAGAAGTCTCCTGACGCAAGGCTCTACCTTGGTCACATCATACAGACTGGCATGCTTATGACCCGGAAAGTCTATGTTGATATGCCTCGAACATTTATCCGTGATGGCAAACAGATCAT
>JAETSS010000368.1 GCA_021769545.1 Eubacterium sp. | reverse complement strand
CTGTTTATTATAGGGGCTGCGAGGCTGGCCTCTTTGGCGGCCTCAAGGTCTCGCTTATTGGCGTCAAATATGGCTGCTTTATTTTCGTTGAGCGCCTTTGTGACTGCTTCAAGAGCGTTGTTTCTCGTTTCTTCGGAAAGAGAAGCCATGATGAAGCTGTCTCCTTTTACTTTTTTGATACTGTCAATAAAATCCATATAATTATCCTTTCCTGATATGAGTTATTTACAGTTTATCCATAAACTTCACGATGAAGTTCCTGATGAAGTGATTTATCTCCATAAAATTCCTGTCATTATGATCCTCCAGGACCAGAAATCCACTGCTGTATGTAGGATATATCTCGAATTCATCACGGGCAAGTCCCGCTGCGTCGAGATCTATGATGGCAAGTCCGGAATCTCTGATGATGGGGAATTTCATGTAAAAATCGCAGCTTCTGCTGTCGAAGTGAGTTTCCACGGGATAGTCATCAAGTGAGAAACCCATATAATCCATGCAGATCCTGCGCTGCATCCCGTATACGGTCAGGCTGCCGCCTTCGAGCCTGATCTTTTCCACGGTGAGAGGACCCACCGGAAAACCGAGATGAAACATAGCCTTATGAAAATCCGCCTTGCTTATCACCTTAAGGAGCCTCGTCAGCTGCAGCACATCATCGCTGTTGTGAAGCAGGATCTTTTCCTCAAGCTGCGGATCGCCCGACTTTTCATATCTGTCGTAAAGCTCCACGCTTTCCGCGCCGGAGATCTCATCGGCTCTGGACTGCCAGAGACCCATATAGTTTTCCACGGTCTTCTGCTTGAGGTTCGGCACGAATTTCTTTATGGGAGAATGACCGTTGACCACCAGATAGAGATCCAGGTTGTAAGGCGTGCATCCTTTCATTTTGAAATTGTTCAGGCGTTTGTTGATAAATGGCATGTCAAAATGCCTGCCGTTGTAGGTGATGACCATATCGAGTCCTGATACCTCGCCGGCGAAGCTTTTGAGTGCTTCGGCCTCCTCGCCTCGGTTCTCCGCAAATATCTGATGCATGGTCTTAGTCTGAAAATCGAAAAGTCCGCCGAGGATGAATTTGTTCCTTGCGGGGTTCAGCCCCGTGGTTTCGATATCCAGCGTGCCGATGCGCAGATCCTTGAAATAGAAATCGAAGGCGCTGCCGGAATAAATGCTTTCATCAAATCGTTCCGTTAAATGTTTCATAGTACCTAGTATTATAGCAAGGGATAGGCATAAAGTAAAGTGATGAATATGTAAAATTATTCCAACAAATCCGAAGGGGCTAAAATGAAATCAGC
>JAETSS010000367.1 GCA_021769545.1 Eubacterium sp. | reverse complement strand
CATCTTCGTGCCTGCGCCTACACACTGAAACACAATGGTCACGGTTCCCTTCTCACGGTCATAGTCGCAGATGGTCAGGGGAATCCGTTCCCCCTCGTCGTCCATTCTGACTATGACGAACTGCCCCGGCATACACCTTTTCGCCACCCTCTTCGCCTCTACCTCCATCAGATAAATGTTTGTAGTAAGCTCACTCTTTTTTACAATTTTATACATACCTCTTCCACCTCTCTATTCCCCGTCGGAATCATTTTCCTCATCCTGAGAATCATCTTCCTCTCCTTGGGAATTATCTGTTATTGGCTGTTCGATTGCCGCCAGACTCAGTCTCTCATAACGATCCTGATAAAGCTTATATATGACCCCTGTGTACGCGTTTACCGCAAAGTTATTGCCGGTCTTCGCCAGACTGCCGTCTGCACCGCAGTATATTTCCGAGACCACATAAAAATCATCCACCCGGTTAATATTAGTCACATATTGATATTCGTACTGATACCGGTCGCCGGATTCGTCAAAATGTCCGTCCGCATCATATACCCTGCCAATACTCAAGGCATACTGCATCAGAGCTTCTACCGCCTGCTGCGGCGTGAAATCCGTGTTCATGACCAGCTGATAAGTTCTCTCTGTCACATCACCCGTAACCCCGTTTTCAATCCTGGCAAATTTATAGGTACTTCTTCCCAGCGGCAGCGGAATCGGCCTCGTATAGATCTGCGACGAATCCGTAGGCATAGAGCCATCCGTTGTATAATAAATGTCCTCCGTATCATCCAACACCTCTATGTTCGCGGGAAAATTGTAGTCGCCGCTGTACAGATTGACCTCCGGCGCAGGAATCTCATCAATCTCCACATGAAACTCTCCTGAGATCGTATCGCTGACAATTCCATTGTCATTGATAAAAAGCGCTTTTACAATGTAATCGCCGTCTTCCAGAATGATCGGCGCAGTATATGGAGTACTCTCCGCGCCGGGCTCACTGCCGTCCAACGTATAATATATTTTCCCGCTGCCGAAAGCGGACAGCTTCAGAGGCTGAACCACCGTATAATACCCCGGTTTAATACTGAATTCCGGCGGCCTCGCCAGATATTTCTGATAAGTGGAGATCAGATTCGCATTTTCACTGGCAAGCAGCAGATCGTTGATCGTCTGATAATCCTCCCTTGCGCTGTAAATGGCGATCAGCTTGCCATAAGCTCTCTCCAGCTGCTCGCTGGTGGCATCAGAATCTCTGGCGATCTCCCTCAGGAGAAACTCATATTCAATTTTATTATTTTTAAGAAAATATACCTCT
>JAETSS010000366.1 GCA_021769545.1 Eubacterium sp. | reverse complement strand
GCAGATTTCTCTCCACCGGCGGATTACCTTTCTGGACTTCCGCGCCGCATGTGAGTATGGATTCCTCGGTATGCTCCTTGGAAGATCCCGTCGCGCCGCCGCAGCCGTCGCGTCCTGTCCTGCCGCCCACGAGAATAACCCTGTCGCCGGGCTGAGGTCTTTCGCGCCTTACGTTTGCAGCCGGAGCAGCGCCGATAACAGCGCCCACTTCCATGCGCTTTGCCACGTAACCTTCGTCGTAAACCTCGGCAACTTTACCGGTGGCTATGCCGATCTGATTTCCATAAGAACTGTATCCGTGAGCCGCGCTCGTAGTAATCTTTCTCTGAGGCAGCTTGCCGTGCAGCGTGTCCGCGATTCCCGTGCGCGGATCTGCGCAGCCCGTAACGCGCATAGCCTGGTACACGTAAACCCTACCCGAAAGCGGGTCCCTGATCGCACCGCCAAGGCATGTAGCCGCGCCGCCGTAAGGCTCGATCTCGGTCGGGTGATTGTGGGTTTCATTCTTGAACATAACGAGCCAGTCTTCAGGCTTTCCGTCTATATCCGCCGTAACCTTTATGCTACACGCATTTATTTCCTCGGATTCATCTAAATCATCCGCAAGACCGAGTTTTTTAATATACTTAGTGCCGATGACAGCCATATCCATAAGAGTAATATCTTTTTCATCTATTCTGTTCGCATACACTTCCTGCCTTATATCGAGATATCTCTCAAAAGCCTTTTTAATGATCTGCGAATATCTTCCTTCGCCGAAATCCACATCCGTTATCTTCGTGGAAAAAGTCGTATGCCTGCAGTGATCGGACCAGTATGTATCTATTACCCGCAGCTCGGTTATGGTAGGCTCCCTGCCGACCTCTGTAAAATGCTGCCTTACGAAAAGCAGATCTTCATCACTCATGGCGAAGCCCATCTGAGCTCTGTACGCCCTGATCTCCTCATCAGACATAGCGCGGAAGCCTTCCGCCTCCTTCACGTCCTCCGGAACGTCGGCTTCTATGCCGAGCCTGTCCGGTTTATCCATAGAAGCCTCTCTGGAATCCACGGGATTTATGCAATAATTTTTAATAGTATCTCCGTCTTTTTCGGAAATATTTCCGTAAAGAGCTACGATCTTTGAAAACTGCACTTCCGGCTTATGTCCCATGCTTATGAGCTGTATGCACTGAGCCGCGGAATCCGCGCGCTGGTCGTACTGGCCCGGCAGATACTCAGACGCGAACACATATGAAGCGTCCGACAGATCCGCCGTTTCCTCGTAGACGGTATCGACAGCGGGCTCCGCAAACACTCCGTACA
>JAETSS010000365.1 GCA_021769545.1 Eubacterium sp. | reverse complement strand
ATCGGGGAAAAGGCATTGCACAGAGCCTGCTGAAACGAGTGTGTGAGGACGCGGCGCAGGAAGGATACGCATATGTCGAGGCGTATCCGTTTGCGGACGATCAGTTGGAATTTCAGTATCATGGGACTTCTGGTCTGTATGAGCGGAATGGTTTCAAGGAAGCTGCGGATCTGCAATATGTGAAAGTAATGCGCAAGGATCTTGAATCGTTATCTTGAGACGATCACGACTCATGACAACCTGGCTGCATGACCCGATTCGCAGCGGAGCGGGTTGTTTTTGTTTAGGAGCCTTACAGAAATAACATGATAAGATTGCGCGGAATTATCACGCAAAATGGTGATGCGGATAGAATAATTCATAGCAGAAAGAGAGGCATTTGAATGATACCATTACAGGCGAACCTGGTAAGGCAAAAACCTGTAGAAAAATATGACAATAAAAGGATAATCCAATAAGAAAGGAAAAGAAAAATGGAATTTGACGCGGAAAAACTGAGAAGAGAGTTCGGTGCAAGCGACCGGAAGAGAGATGCGGGGCTGACAACGCCTGACAATATCAGGCGGTATGACAATATCGCATACGGTGAGTACGGCAGGTACAACCTTCTTGACATCTATCACACAAAGGATGCCACATCACCGCAGAAAACGATCATTGATATCCATGGCGGCGGGTGGACGTATGGGGACAAGGATGTATATCAGTACTATTGCATGGATATGGCGCAGAGAGGATTTACGGTCGTGAATTTCTCGTACCGCCTCTCACCGGAAGATCCGTTCCCGGCGGCGCTAGAGGACATCAATGCCGTATTTACATGGGTGTCAGAAAACGCTGGCACCTACAATATCGACCTTGACCGGATCTGTGTCACCGGTGACTCTGCGGGCGCGCAGCTAGCAAGCCAGTATCTGACACTTCTGACGAACAGCGCGTACCGCCGGCTGTTTTCGATGCAGATACCGTATGACCGGATCACAGTAAAGGCGGCAGCGCTCAACTG
Source organism: Eubacterium sp. (assembly GCA_021769545.1). The sequence continues at coordinate 304 of JAETSS010000365.1, read as the reverse complement.
CGGCTGTTATGACATGAAGGAGCGCATGGCGGATCAGAAGGACGCTCCGTTTATGGCATATATAGACAGGGCATTGACGAATGACCGGGAACTGACGCTGGAGCAGATCGATGTCGTAAAGTATATCACCGCAGATTTTCCGCCGGCGTATATCATGACTTCACAGTATGACTTTTTGAAGGACTATGCCAGACCTATGTATGATCTGTTAAAAGCCAAAGGGATCGAATGTGAGTGGAAGCTGTACGGAAGAGCGGAGGATCTGTACATGGGACATGTATTTCATTTAAACCAGCGGCTGGAA
>JAETSS010000364.1 GCA_021769545.1 Eubacterium sp. | reverse complement strand
GCCATCAGCGACAGGCCGGTGCTCTGTCAGGATTTCGGCGCGCATCTCTGCTGGGACAACACCAGGAGGCTGGAGCTGATGAAGGTGGATAAAGACACACCTGATCCGGGCCCGCTGGAGAAATTCGTAAGAGACGAGGAAGGAAATCCTACGGGCTGGGTCAAGGAGCTGGCATGGATGAAATTCGCAGACAACATGTACGATGCGCTTGGCTGGAAACCGCCTGAAGATATCAACGCCGTTACGATGAAAGGATTCTTCGATTTCCTTGAGGAAAGCGGGATTACCGCCATGGCAGACGGTTTCATCGAAAACGACGATCAGATAAAGGGGATATACGAGCTTGACAAGGCAGGAAAGCTCAATACATATTACAATGGTATGGTGAGATTCTGGAGCTATAAGGATCTGCCCGAGAAGATAGCAAAGCTCCGGGAATACCAAAAACTCTACACCACAGAGCATGTCAAGGTAAATACCATGAAGCTGTTCCTGGACGGAACCAACGAGAGCGGCAACAGCGCGTCTTTGCATGAGCATATCAATGATCCCGGCAATTACGGCGAGATCATGATGGAGACGGACGAACTGGCGGACTGCTTCACACTTTGTAACAGAGAAGGCCTCGACCTGCATATACACATGGTGGGCGACAGAGCATTCAGAGTCGGCTGCGATGCAGTGGAAAAGGCACAGAAGCTGGCTGCGGAAAAGGGCGAGCCGTGGGTGTGCAAGCCGATATTCGCTCACTGCGAGGTGGTGGACCCGGTCGATATGCCGAGACCTGCCAAGCTGGGAATAGCCATAAACTGGTCGTGTCACTGGTCGGGAGGCTATTTCGGCGAAGAAGCCATGAACTACTACACCGAAGAAAAATGGAGACGAATGTATCAGTTCAATCCGATGATAGAAAGCGGCGCTACGGTGGCATTTTCCAGCGATGTGGTAACGGGCTATGAGATGCACAGGGCTTATCCGTTTTTCAGCATGCAGGTGGCTGCTACGAGAGTCGATCCTGAATTTCCGCTGGATCCCGAAAAGTATCCCGGTTCAGTCAGACCGCCTGAATCGGCAAGGCTGAGCATCGATACGCTGTTGAAGGGTTACACCTTGAACAGTGCGAAACAGATCCACTGGGAAAACAAAATGGGTACTCTGGAACCGGGTAAGGTGGCCAATATCATAATCACGGACAGGGATATCCACGACACACCGCTGGATCAGATAAAGGACATCAAAACAGAAGTAGTGATATTCGACGGAAAGGTCATAAAAGGAAGATTATGATAAAGCTATTTGATATTGAGTTCGGACA
>JAETSS010000363.1 GCA_021769545.1 Eubacterium sp. | reverse complement strand
GAAGGGTCAACTCCTATGTAGGCAGCCAGCTTGTCCGCTGAACGGAAGCGTGTGACATCGCCGATCTCGCTGATGATAGTTGCGCCGAGGATCGGACCGATACCGGGAATAGAAGTGATGGTGCTGTCAAAACCATTCAGCAGCTCAGCAATTTTCTTCTCCAACTCATCTGTTCTTTCGGTCAAAGACTGGATCTGATCAAGCATCAGGCAAATCAGCATGGAATAAGCTCCGTCGCAGTCGTCAACGCCGAAACTGTCTCTTGCAAGCGTCTTCAGCTCCTGCGCTTTCCATTCGCCGAAACGCCCGCCGCTGCTGTTCCACAATATCTCAGTCAGCTTGGAGAGATGAGCATTCACAAGCTTTTGTGGTGTGGTATACTTCTTCAAAACAGCCACAGAGGATTTACAGAAGATAGAATCAAACTGTGTCTCATATTCAGGAAACACTCTGTCTATCAGGGCGGTGATCTTGCGCTTGAGGTCGCTGGTCAGGTCAACAAGATAAAACCTGTTCCGGCACAGCTCTTTTAGGGCGAGGAGTTTGTCCTGGGCAACATTGCTCTGGGCATAGCGTCCAAATCGAATGAGCTCCGCTATAATGAAGGAGTCCTTGGCATCAGTTTTAGTCTTACGGATAAACATCTCACGCATAGCGCCAGTTTGAATAGGGTTGAGAACGACAACGGGGTAACCGTCCTTGTGAAGACGGGTATAAAGCGCCAGCCAGTAGTGTGCGGTGGACTCCATGGCAAAAACAATCTCGCTGCGGACATTTGTCAGCTTCTTTATTTTCTCCATCAGACAGTTATAGCCCGTGCAGTTGTTTGAGATGGAAAATGCCCGCTGTACGGTCTGCCCCTCGGATGTAATAATACTGACTTCGTGACTGCGCTTGGCAACATCGATACCAACGATAAACATCATAGATCTCACTCCCAGATAGATTTACAGACAGTCCTCATGGTCTTATGAGTCATACCCTGCTTCGATATTAGCGGAGACTGTGTCCCGCATCCGGCTCATAAATGAAAGCTCATAAGATAGAGGTCCCACGCTGCTTAAAACGGACAGATGCCGCAAGGAGAAAAGAAGAGAACCTCTGTCTGCATGAGGATATTATATCATCGCCCACACGGGCGTTGATACCTACAAATATGCATTCAAGATGCATGAGTAACCAGCAACTACCACCAGCTAAATTATAGCAGGAGAAAGAACGCCGCTCTCTGGGCGGCGTTCCGCTCACTTCTGCCCGCAGTGCGGGCAGTTTCAGGACATGGGATAGGTCGTTCCTTGCACCCCTGAAAGGGGCTG
>JAETSS010000362.1 GCA_021769545.1 Eubacterium sp. | reverse complement strand
TCTATCAGTATGGCTATGTGCTGCTTCGTGGTCTGCAGCTCGAAGAACAGTGAATCTATGTTCTTCGTTTCAGGCACGAAGTAAGGCTTTCTAAGTATCGACCTGAAATCCACATTGTCGAAGCCGTCTTCTCTGGCCTTTATAAGATAGTCCTTGATATACAGTATCCCTATGATATTGTCGCTGTCGTCCTCGTATACGGGTATACGGGAATATCTGAGCTCCATCAACTCATCTATATATTCCTCCGTAGGTGCATTGATATCTATGGAAAACACATCTGTTCTCGGGGTCATCACCTCATATGCCAGCATGTCGTCAAAGGCAAAGATCCCTGTGATCATCTTCTTTCCTTCTTCCTTGAGTTCTCCGCTTTCCTGTCCTGCCTCCAACATGGACACTATATCGTCCTCGGAATATTCCGCACTCGTAACATCGGTACGCTGTCTGCACAGTTTCAAAAGAAGCGTCACAACAGCGGAAAGAAGCCATACGAAAGGCTTGAAAATCACCGATATGAAAAGGATAGGCTTCACTACCGACATGGCTATACGGTCTGCATGGAGCATAGCCAGCCGCTTTGGAAAAAGCTCTCCCAATACGAGAGTAAAAAACGATAATATGAGCGTGACGAGCACTACGGACACCTCAGTTCCGTACGGTATGCCCGCGCCTTCAAGAAATGCTCCGACATCGTCGGAGAAGCTTACGGCAGCCTCCGCACTGGTCATGAATCCCGCCAGCGTTATGACTACCTGGATGGCTGACAGGAATTTGTTGGGCTCCTCTATGAGCTTAGCCAGAGCTTCGGCCTTCTTGTTGCCCTCCTGCGCCAATGTGCGTATCCTGTTCTTATTGACGGAAACTATAGCCAGCTCCGCCGCCGCAAAATACGCATTTACCAAAATCAAAACCAATAATAAAATGATCTGTCCCCACATGGGCCCTGAATCAGATGCCATCTCTTTCTCCTTTCCTTTTAAACATCCAACACATTATTTTTTCTTTCTTAAGATATAATTTTCGCCTACCGGCTGTTCCATCCTTATCCTGAGTATCTGCTGCGGATGAGGCGCCGCCTCTATAGGCTCGCCATCTTCGTCTTGAAGTACCGTCAGCTTCTGTGTGAAGAAATCCGTCCCCGGACCGAAGACCTCGATCTCATCTCCCAGCACCATCTTGTTTCGCTGCTCCACTACAGCCATCCCGGTATCGGCGTCGTAGCTCTTTACCATTCCGATAAAGCTGTAATCCCGGGTATAATCGCTGGTCTGATAGTTCTGATCCTCCTCCGTAGGCTTGCTGAAATAAAATCCCGT
>JAETSS010000361.1 GCA_021769545.1 Eubacterium sp. | reverse complement strand
GATCTTTGACTTCATATTAATATTTTAAAAGATAATGAACGTTAACGCAAAGAAAAAGTGCAGATCTTGATAGAAAAGTCAGACCTGCACCAAAGTGGCGTAGCCACATTTTTTATGAACAAACTTCCTCTTCCTTGGCTTTTTCAGCCTCGGCAGCGGCCTCCTTCTTTTTCAGGTTCTTATGGGCCGTCGCCATCATGAGCTTGATCCTGTTGAGCTGGTTTACATCCGATGCGCCCGGGTCGTAATCTATGGCGGCTATATTGGCCATAGGGTTCCTCTTTCTGAGGGCCTTCATCATGCCCTTGCCTGTAACGTGGTTAGGCAGACATGCAAAAGGCTGCATGCATATTATGTTCTCGACGCCGTCGTCTATCAGGTCCACCATTTCTCCGGTAAGGAGCCAGCCCTCTCCGCACTGGTTTCCGAGAGATATTATCTCCGTCGCCTTGGAGGCTATATCCTTTATGTACATAGGCTGATGGAACCGGCGGCTTTCTTCCAGCGCCTTTCGCATCGGCTTTCTGAACAGCTCTATCACATCCATGGCGATCTTGTTTCCCATCATGGTACTGTAGGTTCCCGACAGGTTCTGGAAGTTGAATTCCTTGCTGTACATGCCATACATGAAGAAGTCTATGAGGTCCAGTACCACCGCCTCGCCGCCTTCCTGTTCTATGATGTCGACCACGTTGTTATTGGCGTTAGGATGGTATTTGACGAGGATCTCTCCGACTACTCCCACCTTCGGCTTCTTTATATCGAGCAGCGGCAGCTTGTCGAACTCCTCGACGATGGACTTTATGGTCTTCTTGAATTTTATGAAGCTACCCGTATGTACGTTTCTCCTTGCCACTCTCGACCATTTTTCATAAAGAGCATTGGCCGAGCCCGGCTCCTTCTCATACGGTCTCGTAGCATAGAGCACACGCATGAACAGGTCGCCGTAGACAACACCCATAAGGCATTTCTTTATGACGCCCATGGAAAGGCTGAAGCCCGGATTGCTTTCCAGACCTGCCATGTTTACGGATACTACCGGTATCTGCTCCATATCCAGATCCTTGAGTGCCTTTCTCAGCAGCGCCACGTAGTTGCTGGCTCTGCAGCCGCCTCCCGTCTGTCTCTTGATGATGCCCACCTTATCCAGATCCTCATCTCCCGATTTCATGTAGGAAATGATCTGACCCAGCGTAACGATGGTAGGATAGCATGCATCGTTGTTTATATATTTCAGTCCCTCGTCTACCGCGTTCTTGTCTACGGTAGGAAGACGCTTGACATTGTAGCCTGCGCTTCCTATGGCTGCCTCCAGGAACTGGAAAT
>JAETSS010000360.1 GCA_021769545.1 Eubacterium sp. | reverse complement strand
CCTGCACAACGCCGGTGTACATCAAAAGCTGTCTGCCGTCAGGCAGCGTCATAGCGTTTCCTGAAAAACAACCGTCCCTGTCGTACGACTCATCCGGCGCAAGCGCCGCCGGCAGGTATTTCCAATGCAGCAGGTCGTCGCTCACCGCATGTCCCCAGTGCATGGAATTCCAGTGGGAATCATAAGGATAATACTGATAAAACATATGGTACTTTCCTTTGTAATAAGAAAATCCGTTTGGATCATTCATCCACCCGGTACGCACGGACAAATGAAACGATGGTCTGTGACCGGAAGGTATCATTTTCTCCGAAGCTTCTTCGTATTTGCGTGCCTCACGCAATGTCTGGCTGCTCATAACCAATCACCCGTTCCCTTTCATATACAGTCTTTATTTTTGAAAAAGAGCTGGCTGCACGCCAGCTCTTTTTCAACCTGTTCGATTCAATTTTATTTCAATCTTATTCGTAGTACGCATCAAGATACTTCTGGAAGATCGCAAGCATATCCTCAAGGCCGTATGCGTCAAGGCTCTTGATATACTCGTCCCAGTCCGCATCCGTAAATCCGTTCATGATCCAGTCAGACCTCTTTGCATTGATCGTCTTTGTGATATCGGTCTGCAGATTGGAAAGTTCCTCCGTATCCTCCTGGCTCATGAATACATTCGGATAGACATATTTCGTGTTCATATCCGGCGTATAGTAATCCTTGATCCAGTCCAGACGGTACTGCGCGTCATCCGGGCAGGTGACATACACATCATAGTATTCATCAAGTACTGCCAAAGGCCCGTTTACACTCTCGGCCTCCCTTACTTCTACAGGGGAAGCATCTCCAAGCGGCGCATGCTGCAGCATGTCATCCCCGTTCGCGTTCTTTCCGAGCACAAAGATATCAAAGTCATCATCCTCACCATAGGTACCCCAGTTGTTCTGCGGCGACTGGAACGGATCATACATCTGGTCAAGCCATGCACATACAAGGGCGGGATTCTTTGCGACAGCCGTCACAACACAGCGCCCACGGTCATATCCCCCGGTAAAAGAACCATTTTCAGGAGTGATGTTTCTGACATCTGCAGTCAATGCAGGGAGTGGAACCCAGCCGTTGAAATCGTCGATGATATTGGCGCAGTCCCAACTAAAGCATACGCCGTAACGCCCTGATTTGCCCTTCGATACATAGGTGGACCATTCCTGCGTAAACGCTTCCGGGTCGATCAGACCTTCCTCGTACAGCTTATGCAGCCAGGCGATACCGTCTTTAAACCCTTCCTGTGTAGCTGTACAGATTACCTTCTTGTCATCTGTGACCGCGATATGCCT
>JAETSS010000359.1 GCA_021769545.1 Eubacterium sp. | reverse complement strand
CTCGACCAAATCTTCTTCGTCATCGGGATCATCCTCGTCCCGCTTTTTTTCATCCCCTTGGATAAGCTGCTGATCAGTTTCCGAATTTTGATCGTCGTCGTCATCTTTTTCAGGAGCATCCTGATCTCCACCGCCTTCACTGCCTGCAGGATTTTCCTCGCCTTCCAGCTGTCCGCCCAGCAACTCGATCTCCAGCTTTTCCCGAAGAAGAATTTCATAGTATTGCTCCGTATCATAATCTATGGCTTCCGGATAATCGACACCGCCTCTGATAATGGACAAACCATCGCGTTTCAGCATCTGATTGATCACCGCGTCGGCAGCTGTATGCCAGATCACAGGATCCTTGCCCTTTCCTCGGGAAGCGTGATCCAAGGCTATATGACACAGCTCATGGGACAGCAGGAACATCTGGTCATTATCAGAAAGTCCCGCTATATATCGCGGATTGTAGAAGATATCCGCTCCTTTGCTTTTTATCGTTTCTATCTCATCCGTTTCCCAGCATTCCACGTCTGCGGCAATGCTGCCAAAGAATGGATACATCGACAACACTTTTCGCTTTAATGCCGCCATATCGTATATCATTTTTCTTCCTCCGAAAGGACAAAGGAATCGAATAAAGCTTTGAACTCTTCTCCGAGTTTGGTTACAAAGCGCCTTACGGCGTCCAGCTCTTCATCATCAGCCTGTGATAATCCCACCGTTGTCGCGTATCTTTGGGCGGTGTTCAGTTTTTCTATTTCGCTGTCGCTGTAATTTCCCTTCCGTACATCTTCCAGTGTAATCAAAGGCTGGTTGCAGAATTGTACAAATTCTTCGGTAATATCTTCGCCGACCAGCGAGCGCAGCATTTCCGGCTTGCCTGTGGCATAAAGCATTTTTGAGGCCATTTCCCACTTTCTCGGATCCGCGTTTGGTTTTTCTCCGTCATACTTGCTGCGCAGTGTTTCGCCTCTCCGATACGCGATATAGGAATAGATTGCCGGATGTATCTTATTTTTGCGAGCCCATTTCAACCACATTTCCGTTGTAGTATGGATATATACATGGACGAATCTGTTAAAAAGCGGTGCCGCTATGGCATTTGCCGCCAATGAATCCTGCATATCGTTTCCTGCCGCCACAATTCTCGCATTTTCAGGCAATTTCCAGATACCGTTCACTTCCCGGTTCAGCACGATATTGAATGCCATGCCCTGAATGCTTGGCAATGCGTTGTTTATTTCATCAAAGAAAACGATATGAAGCTTGTCAGACTCCTGTTCGCATCGTTCCTTTACTTTCTTAAACCATGTAGGCGGGATATCGATCATTTCTCCGGTGGACTGATTATACAC
>JAETSS010000358.1 GCA_021769545.1 Eubacterium sp. | reverse complement strand
CACCGATATGAAATTGTGCCAGTCCATCCTCTGCGCGACATCGCACAGCGCGACAGCCGGTTTATTGTCATCGATCCCCGGAACGATCCCGTCAAAAATGAAATAGGAAAGATGTGAAAAGACAAGTCCGTCAATCTCACAAAAGGGCTTTTCCGTAAAGGTAAAGCCCCCAAATTCATACACATATGAAATAATGTCTCCCATAAATCCCTCCATGCCGTCTCCAATAATCAGTACAGCTCCCCGTCATAATAGATCAGCAGCAGGCCTACCACCTGATTATACTGGAGCATTCCCTCCTCAACACCGTTTAACTTCAACGTCGTATCCATGAGCGTATCCGAAACTTTCTTTACCGTAGATGTCTTCACAACAGCAGTCTTTTCAACCACCTGCCAGTTTTCCCTTGTCAGGAATATGTTGTCGTCCGCCACTCCGTCACTGATCCGCACATGGCTCTTATAGACACTCTGGTTTTTCCCGATCGACTCATAAAAATCCTTGTTCACATAGCTCAGCACGCTGAGATACCCGCAGTACTGCAGAAACACATCATCCGAATTGATACATGCCAGATAGCCGATCATATTGGCATCGTCCTCATAGATAAATCCCTTCGTGTGCGCAAGCTCGTGGCAGATCGTCGGAGCCACATTTGTTATATACATCATGGAATTGATATTCGCCTCCATGGAAAATGGGAAGTAATATCCCATTATGTATTGCTGGCTGAAAAAATCGGAGAAACTCAGATATTTCGGTGTCACATAAAATCCGGAAAGCTGGTCGTAATCCTCGCCAAGCTTGATCATCGCCTGTCTGGAAGCCTCGATCAGATCGCCGTCATAATAGGCGTCACCGCTGTCATCATGCGGGATCACCTTCTCCAGCTCATTGCACTTTTTGACGATGTAATCCCTCAGCACCGCAAGCTCCCGCTTTGTATAAGATCTTTCGCCATGCACCTGCGCCGCCGCGCGGTCAGAAACACTTGCGACCATCATCTCCGCCTCCAGCCGGTCCGCCAGATATTTCTCAGAAAAGCTCGAGCCATGATACAGGATAAAACAGTTCAAAGTCATCACGTAACAGACCACCAGCGCCGTCCATGCATAAAATCTTCCAAAACCTCTTACCGCTTTTTTGAACCGCCGCCTGCATATCAGGTTTACGATTCCAAATCCTATGCCAACTACTGTAACTGCCACTGCCAGGATCAGCATGATCTCGCCGACGCTGAAAGGGATCTGGCTCGTGAGGCGCGCGTAGGTATTCAGCCATACAGGAAAAATATGTCTGATATACCAGTCGCTGAATCCAACGCTCCTCCACGATGCCATATT
>JAETSS010000357.1 GCA_021769545.1 Eubacterium sp. | reverse complement strand
ATGCTGCTGTCCACCACACGGTCCCCGATACGGATCACCATTCCGCCGATCAGGCTTTCGTCCGTAGCATAATGCATTTCCATCTGCTGGTAAGACGTGGTTTCCAGAAGCTTCCGCTCCACTTCTTTCTGCTGCCCGTCGCTTAGCGCAGAAGCCGTCGTTACATATGCGATGCCGATCCCCTTATAGCTTTTAATCTCTGCAAGGAAATAGTCCAATATCGCATCGATTTCATGGTAACGGTCTTTCGTTACTATTAAGGTAAGAAACCCTGTCAGCTCGTCGGCAATGCGTCCCCGGAATACATTTTCCAGGACTTCCAGTTTTTCTTCCTTCAAAATCTTCGGATGGTTCATAAATCTGGCAAAATCCGTATTCTGCGCAAGCACCTTCCTTATCTCCGTGATTTCCTCCATGAAAACATCGACTTTTTCTTCTTCAACGGCCAGCTCGAATAAAGCCTCCCCATATGTTTTTGAAACTAGCTTAGCCATGTGCTTTCACCTATTTCTTTCAATGTCTCATCGATCAAACTGTCGCGGACAGCGGCGTCAATGGAAGCATTCACTACTTTGCCTGCCATCATGGATGCAATCACGATCATTTCGCGTTTTAAGTCGTCGGCAACCTTCTTCTTCTCCAGTTCCGCTTCCGTTCCCGCCCGCTCGATAATACGCGCCGCTTCCTCCTTTGCCTCCGCAACGATTTTGCTTTCATTGGCAAGAGCCTTCTTACGCGCTTCGCTTAAAATAGCTTCCGCTTCTTTTTCAATATTCTTAATCCGGGATTCGTAATCAGCCTTCAGCTTTGCCGCTTCTTCCATATCATGCGCAGCAGTATCGAGTTCTCCTTTGATCTTCTCCTGTCTCTTCTGCATCATATCCCTTACCGGGTTGAACAACAGCTTGGAGGCGATCAAAAACAACGCAAATACGGCAATGATCATCAAAGATGCGTCTGCGATCAGCTGCAGGTCCAAATCGAACAGCCTTGGAGCCATCTGTTCCGTCGCCAGAACAAACCCCGCGCCTACTAATGTATTCAAGGCGTGAGCCTCCTTTCCTAGATTCCTGTACGCAGGTTTCTATAAGCATTTTTATCTTTTCCCTGAGACTCCTTAAGGTACCAGAGGTTTTACGAATAAGAGCAGCATAGCGATCAACAGTCCGTACAGACCCGTCGTCTCTGCTACCGCCTGGCCCAAAAGCATCGTGGAAGTAATGTCCGATTTAGCACCCGGGTTTCTTCCCACTGCAGCCGCCGCGTGTCCCGCAGCGATACCCTGGCCTACACCGGGGCCGATACCTGCGATAACTGCAAGGCCTGCTCCAATTGCCGAACATC
>JAETSS010000356.1 GCA_021769545.1 Eubacterium sp. | reverse complement strand
GAAGTCAGAAAGGATGATACACACTATGGAAACCAAAAACCGTATTCGAGAACTCAGGAAGAGCATGAATCTGTCCCAGGAGACCCTCGCCGCCATCCTCGGCACCTCCCAGCAGGCGGTAAGCCGCATGGAGAACGGAGCCTATGACATACCCACAGACCTGCTGGTAAAGATGGCGGATTCATTCAACGTTACCACCGACTACATACTCGGACGCACCGACATCAAGCGTGACTTAAGCGGCCAGGTGCGTATGAATCATGAAATGGACAGGTATTACGATATTGTATTGCGCTACCAGCGCCTGACGGACATTAATAAAAAGACCTTAATGACAATGCTGGAACGGCTGGAGCAGGCGCAGGGCGAACAGGAGAAACTTGTAACAGGGAATTTACACCGGAAGGAAAATGATGTGGATGATGAAGATAGTGGTATGTGACGATGATATGCGTTTTGCGGCGGAACTGGAGGAAATGGTGCGCCGCGAAGCGGCGGATGCGGGGATCAGTGTAGAGACGGAAGCTTATTCTGATGGCGACACTCTGGTTGCAGACATTGAAAAAAGTTACCGTTATGATTTGATTTTTCTTGACATAGAGATGGAGAGGGTAAACGGAATAAATGCTGCGCGGCAGATACGTCGCATTGATCGAGCCGCTCTCCTCATTTACGTGTCCGGCTATGAACAGTATTTAAAGGAGCTGTTTGAGGTGGAGCCGTTTCGGTTTCTTTCAAAGCCCGTGGATGTGATAAAGTTCCGAAAATACTTCCGTGATGCCTGTGCCCGCATAGGAAATACGGAAGCCTATTATCACTTTTCTTTCAATAAGGAGATTCGGAAAGTTGCGGTCAGGGACATCGTATATTTCGAGAGTCGCAACCGAGTAGTACATATATTCATGGCAGATGGCTCCGAGGAGCGTTTTTACGGCAGGCTAAACGCTGTTGAGAAAGAGCTTTCAGAGGGGTGTCAGGAGTTTCTGCGGATACACCAGTCGTTTCTCGTGAATTATGGTTATATAGAGAAGATGAACTTTTCTTTGGTGACGGTGCTCTTCGGGAACGGGAACCGGATTGACCTGAAGATCAGCGAAGACAGAGAGAAGGAGGTGCGATCACGGCTTTGCAAGATGGCAGGAGGGAAGGCGGTGGACGGATGAATCCTATATTTACCTATGTCGGCAGCCTGCTGACATCATGCTTTTACATACTCATTATGCATAAATTAATGAAGGCATTCTTCTCCTGCCCATCGGGAAACCCGCTGCGTTTTGTGGTATGGACCGTTTATTACATCCTGCAGGTGGTTCCCATCATAGGCGTGGTCATATCTCCGCCGGTAATGTTTTCCCT
>JAETSS010000355.1 GCA_021769545.1 Eubacterium sp. | reverse complement strand
ACCGATACGCTGCCGGCATCCTTGCTGACGGAATTCACCTCGCCCCCTATATACCGGGCAGGCTTTTCAACACGATTCAATATCTTCTGTAATTCTTTATCTATCTTCATACAACTAATTCTCCGGTTTCTTGTTTCTTGCCATCAATTCATCCACGGACATGCCTATGGTCTCTTTTATCTCATCCAGGAACCTGCAGGTATCACGCTTCTTCTCCAGGATGAAAGGCTCCGCTTCGGGATGGCCGTTCCTTCTGGCCTTGTTTATAATATATTCTATCCTCTCGTCTATTCCCACATACTCATCCTCTTTGACTAACCTGTCGCCCAGACATACCATATCGGTTTCCGTAACATCATCTATATGAGAAAAAGGCGAATATGTCATGTGCGCCCTTATGATCCTGCTTTCTTCGGGATATCCCAGCTTCTCAGCCAGATCCGCGCCTGCCTCCCAGTGTTCTTCCTCCACTCTGAGGATATCGTGCAGCATCCCCGCCGCCATTATCAAATCAAGATCGAGTTCAAAGCCCTTTTCGTTAAGAGCCCTTGCTATCGTGTATGCCGTTCGCGCCACCTCTCTGCAGTGTCCTCTCACATGCTGCGGCGTGTTATATTCATTTAAAAGTCTCTCGCATTCATCTTTTGTCGGGTGTTTCATCAGATCCTCCTAATAAAGTTTTCCTATGTAAGTATACGACAAAATCCTCGCGCTCGCAACGCTCGCTGGGATTTTTAGCATAAATTCCGCCTAGCTGCTCGCTTCGCTTGCAGGGCGGAATGTCATACGACAAAATCCTCGCGCTCGCAATCATTTGAACTCTTTAAAGGAATAATAAAATTCCCTGCCTTCCTGCTTTTCGTATATTCCTATGATCTGACCTTTTTTTACCTTGGACAGGGATACTACATTGACCGAGGCCAGATTGCCGTAGAGGCTCTCTCCCGTGTCTCCGTGGGTTATCCTTATATATTTGCCGATCTCCTCGTTTTCTCCCACTGCGGTGACGTCTCCGCCGCCTACGGCGTATACTGCAGCCTTGTTTCCCGTATATTCATCGTCGATGGGCTCACCGTAAGAGGACTTTCCTGCGATGGCCCCGACAGCATCGTTTACGGTACCGGTCACCGACGCGGCCACTGCCTTACCTTTGTCTGCCGCTTTCTTTGCATCCTCCGCCGTATAGCTTACCTCCATATAGCTCAGGACCGTATCTGCCCCCTGCTCCAATATGCCTATCCGGGAATTCTTTGAAATAAACAGTGCCAACACTATCAGCAATACCATTCCCGCCTGCTTCAATATCTTTTTTCCCATACTTGTACCTCCTAATATCATCTATATTTCGAAGATACAAAA
>JAETSS010000354.1 GCA_021769545.1 Eubacterium sp. | reverse complement strand
AGTATGATGATAAAGGAAAATATGAGTGGGGCGAGGTGTCATATGATTCCATGATGATCTGGGAGTCCTATGCGCGACAGGCAAAGATGGATGCGGTTCAGCTATATACAGTTAACGGGAGTGCCAGCCGGATCTATGGATTTGAGTGGAAGTGTGTGGATGCCATGAACCAGTATCTGATCAATAAGGGGGCAGATCCTTCCATAAGCTGGGAACTGGATGTCAACGCGGTCTGTACTGTGGGAGACGGACGCATGGAGAGTGTGCGGTATTTTAGCAAAGAGGAAGAGATCGTAATGGTGCTCGATGAACAGAATAAAAAATTTGCCATTGTAAAAGGGCTGGATGGGGATTGACTTTTATACTTTAAAGTGATAAAATTTCTAAAACTGGTATAGACTCGGCATCTTTTGCAATGCTATACTGGAGATGGATACTGCAAATCAAACGATGGGAGAAGAGGAAGATGAAAGAGATTGTTAGTCTGATGGATTACCGTTCGAGCATCAAGGTGGTTGATGCGACTTTGAGGGATGGCGGGCTGGTAAATGACTTTTATTTTACAGATGAGTTTGTCAAGGCGTTGTATATAGCAAATATCCGCGCTGGTGTGGATTATATGGAGATGGGATATAAGGCGTCGAAGGAGATGTTTGATGAGAGCAAGTTTGGAAAATGGAAGTTCTGCGATGACGAGGATATCCGCGAGATCGTCGGGGACAACGACACCGGTCTCAAGATCGCGGTCATGGCGGATGTGGGGAGATGTGACTACAAGAAGGATATCGTCAGCAGATCGGAGAGTCCGATCGACCTGATCCGCGTGGCGACCTATCTGAACACGATACCGGCTGCGGCGGACATGATCGAGGATGCCAAGAAAAAAGGTTACGAGGTAAGCTGTAACATCATGGCGATATCGAGCGGTCTGGAGAGCGACCTGCGCGTGGCACTTGACATTCTGGGGAAGACGTCGGCAGATGTCTTTTACATCGTGGACAGCTTTGGATCGCTGTATCCGGAGCAGATCGCCCGGATCGCGGACACCTATATGGAGTTTGCAGCCAAATATGGGAAAAAACTTGGCATCCATGCGCACAACAACCAGCAGCTTGCCTTCGCCAACACGATCGAGGCGGTCGGCGACGGAGTGGACTGGCTTGACGCCACGTATTCGGGTATGGGCAGGGGCGCGGGAAACTGCGCGATGGAGCTGCTGCTCGGTTTCCTGCACAATCCAAAGTACAATAATTACTATGTGATCCAGTTTATCGAGCAGTATATGAACAAGCTCAAGGAGGACGGCGTGGTGTGGGGGTTTGACCTGCAGTATATGATGACGGGGCTTTTAAATCAGCAT
>JAETSS010000353.1 GCA_021769545.1 Eubacterium sp. | reverse complement strand
CGGACTTCATTCACAAAATCCTCCGCTTCTTTCTTCATATCCCCGCGTTTGAGCATCGGTATCCTGGCAAGATTCTCCGGGGTGTCCTCCAGCTCCTGATACGCCCGCAGCGCCTTTGTCTCCGCGACGATCTGACTGATCTCCTCGCCGGTCAGTCCCGCCTTATACGCGGCAAGCTGATCCGCAAGCGCTTTCTCCTCCTTCACCGTAAGCCCTTCCCTGGGCGCCACCACGAGTACGGACTTGTGCTGGTTCCGGATCAGGTACTTCTCGATCAGTCTTTCATAATAATCGGTATTGATCTTGTCTTTTAAGTCCCTAAAAATATCGATCGCCTCGATCATGTCAAAAGGCATATTGTCGTCATAGAGCCATGAATCAAACATCTGCAGACCGTACATCAGTCCCTTGGGATACGATCCAAAATCTGCTTCCCTGTATCTGAACTCATAGTAATTGAGCCCCGCAAGCAGTGACTTCTTGTCTATCCCTTCCTTTACAATGCGTGCCAGCTCACTCTCAATCGTCTGCACGAACTCTTCCTTCTGTGAGACATTCGCGTTCTTTGCCACGATGGAAAAATACGGCTGATAAATGCCGTTATTGTACACTGAGTAAACCTCTGTGCCGATGTTTTTGTGGATCAGCGCCAGTTTCAGGGGCGCCGCAGAAGCCGAGCACAGTGCATACTCCAATATCTCCATCGCATAGTACAGCTCTTTATCCAGGCTTGTCCCGACAACCGTATTATACGATAGATACGTGTTGTTCTCCAGCGACTCCCCCTCCATGATCGGATATTCCTTATATGCTTCCGCCGTCTTGTCAAATGCAGTCTGCAGCTTTAACGCAGAATCCACCTCGATCCTGTCAAACCGGCTCAGATATTTCTCATCGATCCATTCCAGCTTTTCGACCATATCCATATTGCCATACAGATAGATATAGCTGTTTGACGGGTGATAATATTTCCCGTGAAATGCCAGAAACTGCTCATAGGTAAGTGTCGGGATCACTTTGGGATCTCCTCCCGATTCCACGCCGTACGGCGTATCAGGGAAAAGCGAATTGACTACCTCCCTGTCATTGACTTCATCCGGCGACGAGAAAGCCCCCTTCATCTCATTGTAGACGACGCCGTTGAGTGTGAGCGGACTGTCCGCATCCTCCATCTCATAGTGCCAGCCCTCCTGCTGGAAGATCTTCTTTTCATTATAGATATTGGGATAAAATACTGCATCTAGATATACATGCATCAGATTTTGAAAATCCTTGTCGTTGCAGCTTGCAACGGGGTAAACGGTCTTATCACTGTATGTCATGGCATTCAGGAATGTATTCAGCGAGCCTTTCACCAACTCCACAAAAGG
>JAETSS010000012.1 GCA_021769545.1 Eubacterium sp. | reverse complement strand
TCTGTATCCTCCAGCATCAGCCTGTGGTCCGATGTGATAAAAGGTTCACATTCTGCTCCGTTTACGATCAGCGTATCGACCTCATCCAGATTCTTCGGATTGAATTTTATGTGAGTAGGAAACGATGCTCCGCCCAGTCCCACAAGTCCGCTGGCTCTTATAGCCGCTACGAATTCCTCACGATTGTTTATAACCGGTGGTTTGATCTCTTCATATACCTCCTGCTTGCCATCTGTTTCAATGATGACAACCTGGTCCTGTCCTCCTGCAACGGATCTTATCGAAGAGATTTCCTTTACAGTTCCCGATACGCTTGAATGTATCGGTGCACTTACAAAAGCTTCCGTATCTCCTATCACCTGTCCAACTTTGACTGAGTCTCCCTTAGCAACTAGAGGTTTGCATGGTGCTCCAATATGTTGTGACATGGAAATACAGACAGTTTCAGGGATAGCTATCTTTTCAGTCGCACAGCCCGAAGTATGCTTGGCGTGACTTACTTTGATGCTATTCAAGGTTTTCCCTTTCTTTCCCATTTTAAAACCTTCCTTTCTTTCCCATTCTTTTCTTGTTCAATACAATGTTGTTAAATCCATGATATGGGTTTCCCATGTGATTTCTTTATAGCTTTCTGGAATTATCCGTATGTTTCAAATTATATCACAAAAATATCACAATAACTCATTAAATTTTTGTCAAACTCCTTATGTCGAGAAATATATATATATGTAGGATTAACGAAAAATTAAGAAAATTTTTTTAAAACCATACCTCTTGTACAGTCAAAAAATATATTATACAATGAATATAGCGTGCATTTCGGGTCTAAAACCCCTATGCAGAAATATGGCCCCTGCGGGCAAATGCTTTATAATATACCATACAAGGAGGTTGATCATGGCACGTGATAAGATCATGGTAGTGGACAATGAGATGGAGATCATTCAGCTTATAAAGCTTTATCTCTCCAGAGAAGGATACGAGGTCGTATGGACTACCGACAGCACCAAGGCTGCGGCTCTTGCCGACGACGAAAATCCCGATCTCATCATTCTCGATGTTGTCATGCCCGGACTCACAGGTATCGAACTTTGCAGTAAAATTCGTGAAAAAAGTGACACACCTATCCTGTTCGTCAGCTGCAAAGGTCAGGAGATGGACAAGGTTCTGGGGCTTTCCATCGGCGGAGATGACTACATCACCAAGCCGTTCAGTCCGGCAGAGCTTGTGGCACGTGTGAAGGCACACCTGAGAAGGCGCAACATGAGCGGCAGCACATCCGATGAATCTCATAATGCCGATAATATGATATATGCAGGCGGACTTGAGATAGACCTTTCCGCTCATACCGTTAAATCGGAAGGGCAGACCATCCACCTTACGGCCAAGGAATTCGAGCTTCTTGTAATGTTCGCCCGATATCCCAACAGAGTGTTCACCAGCCGTCAGATATTCGACAGCCTCTGGAACACATACGGTCTCGAGGACGATGTCCGGACCGTGATGGTACATATCAGCAATCTCAGAAAGAAGCTGGAATCCATCCCGGGCAGCCGCCAGTACATATATACCGTACGCGGAGTCGGATATAAAATGGTTATCGATGATAAATGATGTAAAAAAAACCGAAGGACGCTTCCCGCAGGAGGCGTCCTTCTCGGTTTTAGAAGTTTTATATATCAACGACTTAGTACTTGATTGGTATCTGTACTCCCATGTGCTTAAGTCCTTCTTCTAAGCATTCGAAGAAGTCATCGATGTCGTCAGGTACTATGGTTCCCAGCGAACACAGTCTGAAAGTTGCCAGATCTGATACCTTTCCAGGATATATCGTGAAGCCTCTTTCATATACGTAGTCATGTATTTCCGTGAAGTCGAAGTTAGGATCGTTAGGATACAGCACGGAAACTACCAGTCTTGACTGCAGCTCCTTAGGGATGATGGTCTTGAATCCGAGTCTGTCAAGACCCTTGTAGATAGCTTCCCAAACAGCCTGATGTCTTGCCCATTTAGCTTCTTCGCCAACTTCCCAGTATTCCTTGATGGCCTGACGCGTAGCGTAGATGGTCTGTACAGGAGGAGTGAAGTGCATTTCGCCCTTGTTCTTGATGAAGTCATACTGCATGAACAAGTTGGTATAGTATGATCTTGTCGGATAATCTTTGGAGGCTTCGATCATCTTCGTATTACCTATTACATATGACAGTCCCGTCATTGACATGAGGCCCTTCTGAGCTGATGCCATTACGAAGTCCAGATTGTCTCTGTCCATGTCGATAGGGATCATAGCGTATGTAGAGGTAGTATCTACGACCATAGTCTTACCGTACTTATGAGCAACTGCACCTATTTCCCTGATAGGGTTCAACACTCCTGTACCTGTTTCATGATGGCAGCAATACACAACAGCGATATCGTCATCTGCCTTGATGGCCTCTTCTGCCTTAGCTACATCGATAGGCTCAGTGATAGGCAGCTTGAGGTTTATATGATCCATATGGTAATATTCAGCAACTTCTGCTGCTCTTGCCGAATATGCACCATTGTTCAAAACGAGTATCTTCTTTCCTTCAGGAACCAGTGAGTTGACGCATGCGTCGATGTTGATTGTTCCGGAACCTGTAAACAATACAGCCGTATATTTGTCCAGATCACCGTGAACGATCTTCACGAGATCATCTCCCATTTCCTTCATGATCTGTCCGAATTCCTTCTCTCTAGGGCAGATGTCGGGAACTACCTGTGCGTATTTAACTGTATCTGTAGTTGTAGCCGGACCGGGATTTAACAATACGTTTCTTTTTACTTTAGGGTATTCCATTTTTCTTCCTCCTTAAAATATTCAAGTTATAACGTGAAGATCTGTTTACTCAATTCTTCTCTTTATTCAAGCCCCAGCCTGCAATGATCGAGATAACTATGATCGCGATACACGTGCCGGCAATGGCCGTGAATACCAATGTCCAGTTTCCGCTGCTGTCAAGCACACTTCCGAAGTAGATGGCCTGAACCGATGCGCCCAGATATGCAAAGCAGTCCAGCACGCCTGCAGCCGTTCCGGCGAAGGCTCTTCCGCCTACGTCCGTAGCATACGCCCAAACGATACCGTTGATGGCGTAGATGAAGAAACCTGCTACGAACAACAATGCTCCTGCCGCGAAGCCCGGCTCCACCTTCATGAAGCAGAATACTGTAGCCCCTGCTACCCCTGCACAGATTATTACCATAGGCAGTCTGTTCTTTGCAAAGAATTTATCGGATATCCATGGAATTATGAGAGTTCCGAAGGCCATACCCAGAGGGAGCAGCACCGTTCCCAGCGCTCCGTCCTTTACGTCATAGTCGAATTCTCTCACGTAATATGTAGGTATCCATGTCAGAAGTCCGTATCTGGCTATGCTGGAGCCTGCGATTATCAGGAGCCAGCAGTCAAATCTCCATTTCTTGAAAAGGTGTATGTACGGATACAGCTTTCCACGCTCTGAAATGATCTTCTTGAGTTCTTCGTCCTGTTCGTTTCTCTTGGCATCCTTATCCACGTATTCCTTGAGTCCTATCTTCTTAGGGCTGTCCTTGGCAAAGAATATGTAGATTATTCCCGCTGCTATCATTATCACTGCAGGAACTATGAAGCCTGCTTTCCATCCGCTGTTTGGAAGGATGATAAATGAAAGGGATACCGTAAGGGCTGCGCACACCTGACCGAAGCCGGAGAATGCATTGGCAAAGCCTGTAGCAAAGCCTCTCTTCTCACCCGGCCACCAGTTGGATAAAAGCGCGATCCCCGGCGACCACAGCATCGACT
The DNA here is from genome assembly GCA_021769545.1 of Eubacterium sp. Next base: position 8,963 of record JAETSS010000012.1, on the reverse strand, counting down.
GGAAATATCCGTTGAATCCCCAGAGTACTGCGATGATAACGATGCTTGACTGGAAGCCGATCAATACGTTTGATATCGCGGACAGAAACATTCCCGCAATGATAAACCGGTTAACGCCGAAAATTTCTCCCAGTCTGCCGTTAAACAGATGTCCTATACCGTATGTCCAGAAAAGTACGGATGATAAAATGCCCAGATCTGTATTAGTCCAGCCTTCCTCGGCCATCATGGCAGGCATTACGTACTGAAGATTGAGTCTTCCGCAGTATACCATGCAATATAGAACCGAAAAAGCGATGAGTACGATCCATGAGTTCTTGATAAATAGCTTATACTGTTCCGGAGTATATCCTAATGTGTCTACAACTTTTTTCTTACTATCAGTCATCAGATTTCCTCCTTTTGTGCCAATATGCCGTAAGGCACCCCCTGTAAATCAGAAATGCGGGAGTGCCTTACTATGTATGAGCTGAACTAAATTGTCTCGATCAGACCCTGTCCCGGTTTTTCACCTCTTCTGAGTCTCGGCTCGATCTGTCCGAATATGATTTCAGGTACGTATGACACGTCAGGTACTAAGAAGTCAGGCTTTGAAGCTGCCAGAGTGTCGTAATCGTTTGATCCGGATGCATAAAGTCCGATTGTCCATGCGCCTGCATTGTTTCCGCAGATCATTCCAGGAGCTGTATCGTCGATCTTTACAACTGCTTCGCAAGGAATAGGTTCCTTAGTCATCTGATATGCGCTGAGCATGCAGTCATATACCATGAACGGTGCAGGTCTTCCAGGAACCTTTTCTGCATTTGTTACTACGTCGAACTTAAGACCGTATTTATCTTCAAGAACCTTATTAAGTGCAAGTGAGTCTTCTTCATAATATCCTGTGTCGCATCCTACCAGGATCCCTGCTGCTCTCAGCTTATCTATGCATTCAACAGCTCCAGGGATAGGCTTAGCCAGATCTTCGTCTACTATGTACTTCGACATTAAAGGTCTGAATGCTGCAAGTACTGCGTCGAAATCATCTTCGTTCCAAGGACGTCCGTACTTTTCTTCCCACTGTGAGGAAACTTCCGGAAGATTCATGAGCATTCTCAGATGTGTAGGCTTGAAGTTGCCCATTGGCTTTCTGATTTCTGCCCAGCTGCATTCGATTCCGAACTGCTGAAGAGCTTCATAGAAAGGTACTACAGGTGCTTTGCAGCCTCTGAGGTCGTCCTGTGCCCATCTGTGTCTGAGATCTCCAGGGCCATCGCAGAATGTTCCTGCAGTGTCTAATACAGCTAACTTGATCTTTCCTGTGTAAGTTCTGTTATACATCTTTCTTCCTCCTTAATAATAAGTGTTATCTTGGGGTTTAACTAATGTCTGTTTTGTTTATGTCTATACTATAAACTCCCCAGTTAAAGAGGCAGTTAAGAGAACCTTCAGTTTTCGTAAAGACAAGTTAAAGATAAGTTAAAGGCGCCGAAACCATTGAAAAAAGCGACTTTCGGGCTGTCATCGCCTGAAAATCGCTTTTTTCTGAAAGCATATTATGGATTTTATCAAAGGTTGCTACAATGCATTACCTACTCCTGTAATGGTCATCTTCGTGCCCATGTATGTTTTTCCTTCTTCTTCATTTATCTCTACCATGATATCCGTCGGCTTCTCCTCGATGGTCCATTTGCTGCATCCCGCATCCATGAGAACGTGCTCTATGTGCTTGCGCCCTTCATGTATTGCATAGAACATGGCTTCGTCCTTGCTGCCGTACACGTATCGCTCCCACGGAGCATTCAGCACGTATCTGTCTCCGTCGAGACTTATCAGCAGCTCTACCGTCTCCGTTATCTGTCCCACCGCAGCGCCGTATGCATTGGCTACATCCGCATCCCCGGGAACTATCACATCGGCCCCAAGAAGTTTACCTGCTTCCTTTACCCATGCATCGGCCGGAGCGCCTATGGCTACCACGGGCTTCTTCAAACGTATTTGCGGATCCAGCAGCGACGAGTTCCTGTTTCCGAAGGCCCTCTCTATAATGTACATGGCTTCCCTGCTTTCGGAAAAGTCCATATCCTCTCCCTCGAAATCGGCTGCGCTCTGTACCAGAGTCATGGCCAGTTTTCCCTTTATTGCCCTTTCCGCCATTTCGACGAACCTGAAAGAGCTGATCTCCTTCCTCCTTGCCAGTATATCCACGCCTGCCTGGGACATGTCTCTGTTCCATCTGCTGTATTTGCCGCGAACATGGAGTATATCCGTAGGGGTCAGCGAAATCCTGGCCAGTACGCCTGCTTCCACCAGAGGAGTAAGATCTACCGTCTCCGGGTCTTTTCCTATGGCCTTTGCCAGATACGTCAGGCTGTGAGGCCCGTCCTGCAGTCTTTCGAATATCTTCCTTTCCATGACGGAAGCATCCTCCGGCAGCTCCGGACACATACGCATAAAGCAGTCGGCTTCCTGCGACGAATAGCTTTTCATCTCTCCCACGCGTCTGAAACTCTTCATCTCGTGTATCAGCTGCGGATATTTATCGCCTGCGACGCACAGCGGCCATACCTTTTCAGGACCGATCTTTATATTGCCCTTCTTGTCCAGGCATATCCTGCTGTCGCCTCCCATGCCGAAGGTGGATACCTCCACCGCCTGTACTCTGGTGAACCAGCCGCCCACCTTGGCGCCTTCCTGTCTCACCTTGACCGTGCCCTTGGACACGTCGGCTATATCCGTCGTGGTTCCGCCCATATCCAGCACGATGCCGTCCTTGTTTCCCGTAAGAGCGAGACCGCCTATGACGCTGGCGGCAGGGCCCGACAGTATGGTCTCGATAGGTCTGTCCTTGGCAAGGCTCTCGGTCATTAGTGTGCCGTCGCCCTTCACTACCTTGACAGGCGCATCCACACCGTACTGACTCAATACATTTTTCACCGATCTCAGCAGTCTGTCTATGACAGGTATCAGCCTGCCGTTGAGGACCGCCGTTACCGTCCTGTGCTGAAAGCCCAGTGCGGACGTAAGCTGATGTGCGCATACTACCGGCACGTCGAGTTCTTCCTCGGCAAGGCTCTTTATCTTCTGTTCATGTTCTGGGTTCCTGACGCTGGCATATCCTGATATGGCAAGAGCCTCCACCTTTCCCTTCATGGCTTTCAGTACGGCTCTTATCTCATCTTCGTCTATATCCTCTTTCAGTCTCCCCATGATGTCGAACCTGCCCTTTACCAATGCGGTCTCCGCCGCAGGAACGGCTTCCTCAGGCTCCGATCCCATATATATGAGACCGACGTCGGCGCCTCTTCCCTCTACGATGGCATTGGTGGCAAGGGTCGTGGAAAGGGAAACCGATGATATCTCTTCCATCCTGCCGAAATCCAGAGCATCCATGCAGTTTTTTATACCGATGGTCAGATCCTCTTTTGTCGTCAGCGCCTTGGACTTGCATATTATCTTTCTTTCAGCTGCGTCTATGATGACTCCGTCGGTATAAGTTCCTCCGGTATCCATTCCCAAAATAAAAGACATGACCTGTTTCTCCTTTCTCACGTGACTGTGCATTAAATGCTGTTATGTGCCCATATGTTAATCCTCTTATACACCTGATTTCAATATATAAGTCCGATTCTTTAAATAAACTTAAGATTCTGTTCTCCGGCTGCCGCGCTTCTATTCCCTGACCTCCGGCTCCACGATGGTATTTTTGCGGCTTACGACCATGCCGAATATCACCATGAAGATGCAAAGTATCTCCATCAGCACGAACACCGCCAAGAAGCTGTCGAAGGTCCCCAGCACCGCAGGAAACAGGATGCCTTCAAGGAAAGCGCCAAGATATGCAAAGCCGTTGAGTATGCCGGCAGCGCTTCCGGTGAAATACCGGCAGCCCTGATCTATGGCGTGTACCCACAGTATTCCGTTTATTCCATAGAGAGCAAAGCCCGTGAAGAATATCCCCACCAGCACCGTCTGTATATCGCTTACCATAGGGAATACTATCACCAACGTACCACACAGGGCGGCCATGGCCGTGATGATTATCCCCTTGTTGTCGAAGAGCTTCGTTCCGGCTATCCATGTGATTATCAATGTTCCGAAGGCCATACCTACAGGCAACATCAGATTCGAGAAGGTGTCGCTGAGTATGCTGTCTCCGTCGCTGCTGTAATACATCGGTATCCAGTTGAGCAGTCCGTATCTGCATACGCTGGACAGCATGGCTATGATACACCAGCACCAGAATTTGGGCTTGCTGAGAAAATATCCCCACGGCCTTCTGCCTTCTTCCGCAAGCTGCTTCAAATACGCTTCATCATTGATCTGGCTCTCGCTTTCCGCTTCATACGGCTCAAGACCCACACGCTCCGGCCTTTCCACAGCGAATATCCCGAAAAGTATCACGAATATCATCAATATACCCATGGGGATGAGGATGCCGTAATGCCAGCCGAGGCCGGGAAACAGCGATAAAATCATTATAGGCAGTACGAAGGCCACCGCATGGGACATGCCCGAGAAGAAATTGGCTATACCGACGCCCTGGCCGCGTTCGCCCTCCTTCCACCAGTGTGACAGCATACTTATGCCTCCTACCCATATCATGCTCTGAAAATATCCGTTGATAAAGCATATCAGCAGCAGTCCCGACCACTCGGTCTGTACGATGATACCGGCATTGAGAAGACATGTCATTATTCCTCCGATGATGATCATCTTCTTGGCTCCGTATCTGTCCGCCAGATACCCGTTTATAAAGCTGCCTACGGCATAGCTGATGAATACGCTCACAGAAACGATATACTGCTGGGTATCGCTCATCATAAAATCCACCGATATCTGGTCCATCATGTTATTGACGCTGAACCTTCCCAGATATACAAGGCTGTACATCACCGAAAAGGACATCAGGCTTATCCACTTGCATTTTACAAAGCTTTTCTTCATGGTACTCTCCGTCAAATCATCTATTTACAATTTCCTTCCTTTAATTTATCATAAAAGCATACAGGTTTCAAACCTCAGAGTATACGTTATTTCATTGGAGGAGCGTTATCAATGTATATAATACCCAGCTATCCCATGCTTGCATCCACTGCCACTACACTGATGCTGAGCGTAATATTCATCGTACTGTCCCGCCAGAGCAGGAAGACATATATGCGCCTGTGGGGAATCTCATGGATGGTATGTTCACTGATGTTCCTGCTTGATTTTCTGAATCTCAATACATCTTTGGTGGAAACGGCTTATATAATGCTGAGGCAGATGCTGACCCTGACGGCCTCGTACCTGTTCCTCATGGGAACGGCGCATTTTTTCCAGATAAGGCTGCCTGACATACTCTCGCTGGCGGCGGTCCTGTCTGTCGTAAGCATGGTGATCTATCCCGCATGTCCCGCGTTTTACAGCATCGCCATCATACCCAACGTGATGTTCTGCTCGGGTATGCTGATAGCATCGGGCTGCATGTTCATAACCATTTCGTGGACCCAGAAGCTGCCCGAAAAGTTCATTGCCAGCTTCCTCATCATAGCCTGGAGTATAGTTACGAATCATTTCGGCTTTTCGCTGAAAAATTCCGCCATTGCGGTATCCACCTACTTCATCGGTCTGTTCACGGTGAACCTGCTGATGCTGACGCTGATAATAATATACTTCAAAAAGCTGCGCTTTATCGATACGAGAAATTCCATGCGTTTCAGGCTTCTGGTGGAAAACTCCTCAGACGCCATGTTCCTCTACGATTATAAGAAGATGGGATTTGAATATATAAGTCCCGGCATCTCCGACCTCATAGGAATCTCCGACAGTCAGCTCTACGATATTCCCGAGCGTTTCTTCGATTTCATCACCGTGGAAAAGAAAAACAAGGAGATAATAAACATCTTCTCCACTCCCATAACAAACCCCGGCAGCGGCGTACTCTGCCTTTATAAAGACGACGTCATCGAGAAGTGGTCGGAGATCCACTATATACCCATCAGGGACAATACATACACCGTCTCGGCGGTGGAGGGTATACTGCGAGACATAAGCGAAAGAAGGCGGATGGAAGCGCGTCTCGACGCCGCTGCGCAGACCAGGAAGGAGCTTCTGGAAAACATATCCCACGAGATCAAAACTCCCGTAACGCTGATACAGGGCTACACGGAAAGCCTGCTGGACAAGGTGGTCCCTCCCGAAACCACGGACACATACCTCAAGATGATCAGCTCCAAGGCCATGATGCTTGCAACGCTAATAGACGATCTGGCCCAGGTGTCCCATGTCAATTCACAGGATCTGGAATACAAATTCTACGAGCAGTCCGCATCGGAGCTTTTTGAAGATATTATGAATCAATGCGTGTTCCATATCTCATCATCCGGTCATATCCCTGACATCTCATCGGATATCGACGACAGCGCCGTATTGATCGCCGATCCCTACAGGATCCAGCAGGTGGTATCCAATATGATAAACAACGCCATACGCCACACTCCGGAGGGCGGCAGGATCAGCGTCACCTGCAAGACGTATTTCAACGAAGATCTGATGCATATAGATGAAGAAAAAGAGAATCCCAATATCCCCGACGGCGATCTGCTGTTCACGGTAAGCGATACCGGTGACGGGATAGACGAGGGCGATCTGGAAAATGTATTCAAGCGTAATTTCACCAGAGGCAGGCAGAGCACCCTGTCTCCGAGATCAGGTCTGGGACTGTTCATATCCAAGCAGATAATAACCCAGCATTCCGGTATCATAACCGCCAAAAACAATCAATACGGCGGAGCCGAAATCTCTTTCACTCTGCCGTATTACAAATAAACTATCCTATTACAACATATCCGCCCTTGGGTACCGCATCCCAGGGGTCGTTTACTCTGCGTCCCTTTAAGTTGTTTTCAAGGGCTCTGATGACGCCGCTATGGGTCACCGCAACGATATCACGGGAGCTGTCGCTCTCCAGTATCCTGCGCAGCGCTCTGACGGCTCTGTACTGCATATCGTAGAAATTCTCGGCTCTGTTGCCGATCTTGAAGGCGAAGATATCCTGTCCGCGTCTCTGATACTGGTCGGGATATCTTTCCCTTATCTCTCTTATAGGTACGCCGTCCCAGCTTCCCAGATTTATCTCCCGTAGGGCCTTCGTCTGTATGATCTCCGGCTCACGGCCGCCGGATGATCCCAGCTCCGTAGCTATGATGGCTGCCGACTCCGAAGCCCTGATAAGATCGCTGCAGTAAATATGGTCTGCTGCGATACCATAGTCTGCCAGCTTCCCGGCTGTTTCCTTCATCATCAAGCGTCCCGTATCGCTCAGCGGGACATCGTACTGGCCTATGAACATCTTCTCGTCATGCTGTTTCGTCTGTCCGTGGCGTATCAGGAATATACGCCTTCCCGCAGCAAGCGCTTCGATGGGCTCACGCCTGCAGCCGTTATCCAGAAAGCTCAGTATCTCCTTATAGCCCTCCGGCGTGTCCATATCCAGTATGCAGCCCTCGTCCTCCACAGGTATGCGTATCATGCGGTCCCAGTATTTGTCCGTTATGGCTTTGAGACCGCCATCTCCTCTGTATTCGCATATCTCCCGGCCGTATGACGCAGGAATGAACAGCGGATGTCCCTTCTTGCCTTCGAAGACCGGTACGTAGAAGCAGTCTTCCGAGCCGCTTTCTTCCCGACAGTCCTCTGCTATACGCTCCATCAGCTTCCCTATCACCTCCGGGCTTATGAGGGGGCAGTCCACCGGCATCAGGAAATATCCTGCCGCCTGCGGAAAAAGCTCCCCGGCCCGTCTTATGCCTGCCTGCACCGACGTGAACATGCCGCTGTCGAAGTCTGCATTATACGATTCTGCCGCACCGGTTTTCTCCATCACCGGCTGCAGCCTTTCCCTGCCATAGCCCGTGACCACTGTGATGTCATCTATCCCGGCAGCTCTCACGCTGTTTATGAGCCGCTCCGCCGCCGTAACGCCGCCTACATCCATCAGGGGCTTGAAGCCTTTCATCCTTGAGGAATAACCTGCCGACAGTATCACTGCGGCAAATCCTGTATTCTCACGTTTCATTTATCTTTCTTCGCTCTTTCCTGTATTATCTCGGCCACGATACTTATGGCTATTTCCTCCGGCGTCTCGGAGCCTATGGAAAGTCCTATAGGCGCATGTACCGTGGAAAGCTGCTCTTCCGTAACGCCTTCTTCTCTCAGGGTATCATAGAGCAGGTTGTTCTTTCTCCTGCTTCCGATCATTCCCAGATATGCATACGGTCTTGCCAGCGCCTGACGCAGCACCTGCAGATCGCCTCTGTGACCTCTCGTCACTATTATTATATAGCTGTCCTCATCCGTCTCGATCTCATCGAAGGCATGGTCGAAATCATCCACCGCAATAGTCCTCTCGGCATGGGGATATCTCTCGGCATTGGCGTATTCCTCACGATCATCGATGATAACAGTTCTGAAATCTACATGTCTTAAAACCGGCTCCAGTGCATAGGCCACATGGCCGCCTCCGAAGATATATGCCGTGCTTGCCAGTTTGAATTCCTTCACGAAATCTCCCGGCTCCTTAGCGTCTATATACTGTATCTGTACGATGGCGTCGCCGCCGCAGCCCATATCCAGAGCACCCTTCTGCTTTTCATCCAGTGTAAACTCGTATATATGGCTTTTTCCCTTGGTTTCGAAGGTTTTTTTGCAGAGCTTTTCCGTCTCCGCTTCAAGGAGTCCGCCGCCTACCGTTCCCACGGTGGTACCATCCTTTTTCATCAGCATGACCGCGCCTTTTTTTCTCGGTGCAGAGCCCTTGGTATCGACTACCTTGGCTACGACGAAATCCTCTCCCTGTTCGATGAGGTCCCTTGCAAAATACGATAACTGTTCCGACATTTCCTACTCCCTTCCGGCTATCTCAGATAGCCCTTCATCTGACTTCTTCGCCCCACCTTGGCTATCCGCCTAAGCACGCTTCCGCAGCCGCAGGGCTCATT
>JAETSS010000011.1 GCA_021769545.1 Eubacterium sp. | reverse complement strand
CCTCATTAGACTGAAAATAATATGGCAGCTTTCTCGGCGCAGCCTGATTTTTTCAGATTATTCAGCATGTAATTCCTCCTGTTGTAATTCATAACAAACAGCATTATAATACATTTGGTTATTTTACTTAACAAGCTGCTTACTATGATTACAACAGGAGATTTTTATATGAAAAGAAAAGCGCTGCGGGCTGCCTTCCCCCATACCATACCTATTTTTGCCGGTTTCTGGTTCCTGGGGCTGGCTTATGGGATCTATATGAATGTATCGGGATTTTCCTTCGTATACCCTATGCTTATGAGTATTACCATCTTTGGAGGCTCTCTGGAGTTCGTGGCCGTAGAAATGCTGCTCAGTCCATATGCCCCTGTGCAGGTCATCATCATGGCCCTTCTGATCCAGGCGCGTCATCTTTTTTACGGCATTTCCATGCTGGACAGGTTTCGCGGTCTTGGATGGAAAAAATACTATCTGATTTTCGGCATGTGCGATGAAACCTTTTCCATCAACTATACTGCTGCTATTCCTGAGGACGTGGATCGCGGATGGTTCATGTTCTTCGTAACGATGCTGAATCAGCTCTACTGGTTTTCAGGAGCGACCATAGGCGGTCTGGCAGGTTCACTGCTGAAATTCAACACGGACGGCATCAGCTTCGTCATGACGGCAATGTTCGTAGTTATCTTTCTGGAGCAATGGCTTAAGGAAAAGGATCACATATCCGCCTATATAGGGATCGGCGTGTCTGTTTTATGTCTTCTGATCTTCGGCGCGGATTCCTTCATGATACCGACGATGATCACCATCGTTACGTTACTTGCGGCATTCAAAAAACCTTTGGAGCGAAGGGAGGCAAATATATGACACTTGCACAGCAGCTCATTACCATCGGTCTCTGTGTTCTCGGCACTATGACGACCAGGTTCCTTCCCTTCCTCGTGTTTTCCGAAAAACGGGAGACACCGGCCTTCATTCAGCATATTGGAAAATATCTTCCGTCTGCAGTATTCGGGATGCTCGTCGTATACTGCCTGAAGGATGTCAGTCTGCTGCAGGGCAGCCATGGGCTTCCCGAGTTTATCTCCATCCTCGCAACGGTAATTTTACATATGTGGAAAAGGCAGATGATGCTTTCCATTGCAGGCGGTACCGTATGCTACATGCTTCTTATCAATTTTGTTTTTGTGGAAAGGCAAAACGTCTCTTGAGTTTCGCGCTTCCTGACAAGCCGTGATTTGAGAATCGTATGCTGATATGAAAATAATCATTGAAAAATATTGCCGATATGCTATAATCATATCAAGAGGATGCCGAAAAACGGCTTACCACGTCAGTTATGAAATAACCGCCTATGGTTTGAGTTGAGGGCGGTTATTTTTTATGGAAATCGTAATTCTTAGCTTCATAAAAGTAATGGTTACTCTTAACATATTACCACATCCTTTCCGTCTAATCCCAATAAAACAAAAAACACGTTGAAATTTCAATGCTTTCAGCGTGTTTTTTCGTTGAAATTGGTGGAGACGGTGGGGCTCGAACCCATGACCTATGCGTTGCGAACGCATCGCTCTCCCAGCTGAGCTACGCCCCCTTAACATGTGCTTATTTTACCACACCCACAGACTCATGTATATACTTTTTTATCATTGATGAATCGTATCTGACAAATCCTTTCTTTCGAATATGTATTCCGTATCCGTAGATATATCACTGCGGTATACATATCCCAGCCGGTCAAACAGCCTGATATCCTCCGGATCTTTTATGCCGTGCTCTGCCATGAAGCGGACCATTTCACCACGTGCCATCTTTGCATAAGTTCCCTTGGTTACGAGCCTGTCCCCCGAACTTTCGGTCTTTTCCGCAAAGGTGCAGGTTATGTACCTGTCTTCCGGTTTCAAATATTTCTCTATGCATTTCGAATATTCCTTTGACGCCAGATTTATAATCACGCCTGAATCATCACGTACTTCATCATATATGCTGCTTCCCCAGAACTCATAGAGGTCCTTGCAGCCGTCCACACCGGCCTTTGCCTGCATTTCCAACCTGTAAGGGGCAACACCGTCCATAGGCTTAAGCACACCGTAAAATGCGGAAAGTATCCGCAGATGCTCCTGCACATAATCCAGATGTCCGTATTCAAATACTGCCGGTGCCATATACTGATACGCTATCCCTTCATAGGAAAGTATCGCAGGCGTAAGAGCGTTTTTCAGATCCATGTGCTGCAGCCTTTCAAAATTCTGCTGTGCGATCCGGTCACTGCATTTCCATAATTTTTGAAGCTCTGCAAAGCTATTCGATCTCAGCCATTTGAGCAGCACTTCCGTCTTTTCCATAAATGCGGGAAGCCCCGATGGTCCCAGCGAATCTGTATCTATGTTCATTTTCTTTGCAGGGGAAAGGATTATCTTCATATTTCACCCAGCATCTTCTCCGGATCGTCGGCTGCTTTCACCTTGTCGTTTGCCATGATTACCATGCCTTCTTCGTCTATGAGATACGTTGTACGCACTACACCCATAGTCACCTTGCCGCGGCTTTTCTTTTCCTTCCAGACATCATATGCTTTGATGGCTTCCAGCTCCGGATCCGCAAGTATCGTAAAGGCGAGCCCGTGCTTTTCCTCGAATCTCTTGTGGGATGCTACACTGTCCTTGCTGACACCGATTACCTCCACGCCTTTCTCTGCAAAATGCGGCAGTCTTTCCGAATAACCGCAGGCCTGCTTGGTACAGCCTGACGTATTGTCCTTGGGATAGAAATACAGTATTATCTTTTTTCCTTTGAATTCTTCCAATGTATGGATGTTTCCGTTCTGATCCGGCAACGCGAATGCCGGGGCTTTTGTTCCGGGTTGTAACATGATAGTTCCTCATTACTTTCTCACGCTCTCGATTTCCTGCAACTCGAATCGATACTTCTGATCTGCATCGGGGTATTTTTCACGATCCACTTCCTCAAAAAACATGGCAAGCGGTCGTATCCAGAGACTGCAGTCTTCATAGAGCTTACGATATATCACATAATCCTCACCCGTCTCCGAATGCTTCGCCACGTCGATAAGCAAATAATGATCGCCCTTAAAATGTCTGTATATTCCGTTGATTTTCAGTCTTTCCATGTTTTCTCCGTTGGTTTCTTATTCGTATTCAATAGCCCTTATCACAACATTTAAAGCGTCTGTATATTCATAAATCAGATATATTATATATCCCTGCACATTTTTTGCAACATAAAAATGTGATCATTCACACTTTTTACAACATAACACTGTCTTATTTATGAAAAAAGTGGTTTCAGATCCTTCAGGCCATGACATGCAGATCCGATGTTTCCGGCTGTTTGCCGCATACTCCGCTGCATACGCAGCCCTTGTTGCCCGCGGTTTGCTGGCATTGAAAACAGAACATTTCCGACAGAAAAAACCTCCTCGGGTCGAAAATCATAGGCTTAATTTTTTCGTTCCGGGAAAGTTTTATTCTCTGATTCACAACATTTACCCACCCTACTTTGCATTTTTTACTTGCGTCCGATGCATTTTTAATGTATACTGAAAAGCGCTGGATAACATTATGGAGAGTTGTCAGAGTGGTCGATCGTGCAGCACTCGAAATGCTGTGTCCTTAACCGGACCCAGGGTTCGAATCCCTGACTCTCCGCCAAAAACCCTCAAGGAATTCACTTGAGGGTTTTTCTTTTCATTTATCTGCCTTTCCTACTCATCTGACATGAAACCTGCATCGAAGCTCCCGTACGAAACCGCGGCCAAGGGTGATAACGAACATCAACAGCACCATTACCGACAGTACTTCCATGAGAATAAACGACGCTCTGCTCTCTCCGATAGATGAACATATCCCTACCGCTGCCCATATCATGGAAAAAGCAACCAGCAGTAGCATCGGAAACATATTTTTCTTCTGTCGGTCAAAATCGGTAATGAAAAGCGCCCCGGAAATAATAAGTCCGCAGCAGCAGATCACAGACGTCGTGAAAACCGCCCAGCCGGGATATAAGAACACATCGATCAGCATCAGCAGCACGCACAGACAGATCATAAATTTTATAAACTGACTTATGCGGTTGTATTCCACCAGATCGGGAGACAGCGCCATGGTATATACCATATAAAGGCACATCAGAACGATTACGCTCCACGCCTTTCCACCGACAGCGATATTTATTAAAGGACAGATCAATGCTGCCGATAAAACCAGCCATTTCACCGCAGTCAGAATTCGTCTGCGTTTCAGGCTGCGTTTTTCCACATGGGGATAGGTGATCTTAATTTCCATATATCTCACTTCCTTCTGCTCTTACGGTTATGCCGTCTGAGCAAATCAACTCGTAAAGTTTTTCCTCAAATGTAGGGTCTTCCGTCGCCTTCGTGATGGACAATGTGGTCGTATCGCTGAAGGTAACGGCCACGCATCTGGCCCGCTGAGTTATGGCAGTACCGATCACTGCGTCCATGCTTTCTATATGCTCCGATACAGACGAAGGCATCCTTATGACTCCAAGATCTGAGAGAATGCTTGTAAACGCTTTGTCGCCCAAAAATCCGTAGCCTGCCTTTGCCGCATACTGCTTGACTGTCAGCGGCACGAACTTCACCATATTTATCAGACTTTCCGCAGAGGCAAGCGCCTCCTCCATGGCCTCCTTTGAGGTCTTCCTTCTCATCTGTCGATCGATCTCTCCTATGATTGAGCTGACGTCATCTATCGTTTCCATGGGCAAACAGATACCACAGGGCAGAACAAAATTGGCAAGGGTCTTTGACGGATAGAATTTACGCAGATTTACAGGCACCTGGATATTCATATCGCCGCCGTGTTCATCGGAGGCAGCCTTTCCCGCAATGAACATCAGCGCCAGCAGATATCTTGCAACAGTCGTGTCGTATTTTTCAGAGACACTCTTAAGCTCCGACGCATCCATTTTCAGATGAACGATGCGGCAAGGCATGTTATCTGACAGCTTTCCCTTCATCTGCACGGCAGCTTTATTGGAAACAGACGAGATAGGATCGCTGTACGTTTTGTGGTGTATCCTTGCAAAGGCATTCTCGAACTCCTCCTCTTCCGGAGCGGAATCGATATCCATGACCGTATCGTCCAATACGATATCCTTTCCCGTAAGTCTCAGATACTCAGCCGTAAGGGATTTCAGCAGATTGACCGCACCAAGACCATCGCTCAACGCATGGAAGCATTCAAAGCTGATACGGTTTTCATGATAGAAAATATGAAATGATTTGGAACCGCTGCGACCGACCTTGATAGGCTGGCACGGGATATCCGTTTCAGGCTCTATGTAAAACCTGCGTCTGGTCATGTCCAGATAGTGCCAGAAAAATCCTTTCTTTAAAGTAGTCGCAAAGCTTGGGAACCGCTTGACGGTGAAATCCAACGCCATCTGCAAAAGCTCGGCAGCTACTGGCTCTTTGAGATATACCGATATCCGATATGTGGACATCCTCCTGTGATCCATCGACAGCGGATAGAGCTTAGCAGCATCGTCCAGCGGGAACCACCTCTCCGGCTGTCTTTCATAAAAATCACCAAGATATCTTATATCGAGCAGTTCCAATGCCCGCTGTAAAGACACACCGATATCCGCATAGTACAGTATCGCTTTCTCAAAATCCTCCCAAAGCATTTTTTTCTCATCATGCCTGAGCCTGCAATGATCATCAAAATCCCGGTAAAATCTTTCCACAGCATCGTGATCCGAGCCCGACTGCCCGTACATATATTCTTCAAAAGTGATCCCCCATTTCATCTTCATATCTATATCCTATCCCTATCCTCTCTGTTTCTATCACTGAAACTATCGAAAACCCACATAAATACCTGTTTTACGATAATCCGACCGATCCCGATCGATCCCGTCTGACCAAGCTGCCCAAACCGACCGCACCGCTCATCACGGCACGATGAACCGAAACGCATCCTTCACCATAGTAAACTCGATCCTCTTCTGCGTCGTGATCTCGCCGTCGGTACAGAGTCTGAGACTCTCCCCATTGGCCGTCACCGTAAGGGTCCGCTCCTTGGTGTACCGTATCAGATCTCTTTCCACCAGCCTCTTTTTCTCGAGATGCGTCCCCTTGGAATAGCTTGGAAACAGCATGATGAACAGCCGCCTGCTTATATTGCTCACGACGCTCACATCCATGAGCCCGTCATCCAGCTGACACAACGGTACGCCCTTGACTCCGCCGCCGCAAAAGCAGCCATTGGCGATGGCGATAAGCAATATGCGTCCGTCCACAACGGTCCCGTCTTCATATTCTATACAAAGATCCGCGCCTTTTTTCTTTATCAGTATTATGGCCACCGAAACAAGATACGCCAGCGAGCCGCCTATAAAGGGCCATTCCTTGACCCGCGACGTCATATCCACCACATTGCAGTCGAAGCCGATATTGAACATATTGGCGCAGTAGCCTTCGGTAACCGCCCCGTCATATTCAGCTCTGTATCTTATCGCATCGCTGTATACGGCATGTCCCGCAAGCTGCCTTTTCATATCGAGGAAATCGGCGGCATCACCGTAATTTCTTATGTAGTCGTTTCCCGTCCCCAGGGGTATCGCTCCGATCTCTACGTTATCGTATACGATGGCGCCGTTTACCACCTCGTTTATGGTACCGTCGCCTCCGCATGCATATATCCGCAGCGACTCTCCGCTGCCTGCATATTTTTCGCAAAGCTCCCGCACATACCACTCTCCGTCCTTTGCATATTCCGTCCGGTATATCTCATAGCTTATGCCCATTTCTGCGGCAGCAGCTTTAAGCTCTGCCATCATGTGATCCTGCTTTTTCTTCTTGCCCGAATTGGGATTGATTATAAAAAAATATTTCAATTTTTCCTCCGATTTTTGCACCCTTTTAAAAATACCACATTTAGGTTATAATACGCTATAGGAAATCAATAAATTTATATATATTAGGAGGAAATTATGGACCCAAGAATCAAAAAACTGGCTGATCTGCTGGTGAACTATTCCTGTGACGTACAGAAGGGCGAAAAGGTGCTCATTTCTTACGAAGGCGAGTGCTGCAAGAACCTGGTAAGACAGCTTATCAAAAACGTATATGAAAGAGGCGGCATGCCATATGCCGAGATCAGAGACGCTGCCATCACCAGAGAGATACTGATGAACTGCAGCGAGGAGCAGCTTGAATTCATGAACGAATATCAGTTGGCACAGATGAAGGGCATGGATGCGTACATCGCCGTCAGAGCCGGAAACAATACGGCAGAGCTTTCCGACGTTCCATCCGAAAAGCTCAACATGCACAGCAAGATCACGAGACCTACACTGGATTACAGAGTAAACAAGACTAAATGGGTAGTTTTAAGATACCCTAACTACTCCATGGCACAGCTTGCCAACAGCAGTCTGGAAGCCTTCGAGGATTTCTACTTCGACGTCTGCACTCTCGACTACAAGAAGATGAGCAAAGCAATGGACCCTCTCGTAGACCTGATGAACAGGACCGACAAGGTAAGGATCAAGGGACCGGGAACGGATCTCACCTTCTCCATCAAGGGCATCCCTGCAGTTAAATGCGACGGAGAGAAAAACATACCTGACGGCGAAGTCTACACGGCCCCTGTAAAAGAATCCATGAACGGGACCATCTCCTACAACACACCGTCGGAGGAACAGGGCTTCACATACGAAAACATCGTATTCAAAGTAAAGAACGGCAAGATCGTCAAGGCCACAGCCAACAACGACGAGAGGATCAATCAGCTTCTGGACACCGACGACAGCGCAAGATATTTCGGAGAATTCGCTCTCGGCGTGAACCCTTATATCCTGCACCCTATGAAGGACACCCTCTTCGACGAAAAGATCGCAGGCAGCTTCCATCTGACACCGGGAATGGCATACGAGGACGCGCCTAACGGCAACAAGTCAGCCATCCACTGGGATCTGGTGATGATACAGAGACCCGAATACGGCGGCGGCGAGATATACTTCGACGACGTTCTCATCAGAAAAGACGGCATCTTCGTGATCCCCGAGCTGGAAGGCCTGAATCCCGAAAACTTAAAATAGCAGCCAATATAAGAAAAAAAGCCGGTAGATCGTTAAGATCCGTCCGGCTTCTTTTTTTCTGTTCTATAGCTTATCCTCGTCGTCCATACCCTTCCAGTCGTTCCAGAGCTCCGTTTCCTCGCTGGCACGCTTTTTCACCGCCTGCCTGCGGGCTCTTTCTTCGGCTCTTTCCTCTTCATGTAAAGGCGCACCGTACTCTCTGCCGGGGCTGATGGACTCGTCGTCAGCTTCTTCATATGAAGCTGGCGCTTTGACGCCCTTCGGGGCTTTTTTCTTCTTTAAAACTATGGCTATTATCACTATCAACACTACCAATACGACAGCTATTATTATCAGTATCAGATTCATGCCCAGAGCGCCGCCTGCTTCATCCTCAGGCTTTTCGTCAACACCTATGAGCTCTGTTTCCGCTACAGGCTCATCGGGAGAAGTCGTCTGTGTTATCAGCTCCTCTGACGCGGCTTTTCCGGATATGGATACGGTCTTGGATGCTGACGGCGTTTCTCCCAGATATACCTCATCGAGATCGTATATCTCGTTGGTGGTGACCTCCAATGTCGTACTGCCGTCGCTCACCGCCTGAAATTCGAGATTGAAAACGACGCTCCCGTCTGTTCCGGCTTTTTTGAGCTGTCTATAACCGCTGTTGCCGCTGCTGCTGCCGCCTGATATATACGTCAGCTTGTCCGTATCATACGTAAGCTGTCCGTCCACTCTTCCAACGGAGCCGCCTCCGAAGGTGACGGCAACGGTAAAGGTATCTCCGCCCTTTACGCTGTCGCCTCCGCTTATGGTCACCGACGATGCTGCGAACACCTCCGGAGCCATTACCGGTATCATCATGGACAGGACCACCACCGATATTATGACGATCCTTAAGATCCTTTCCAATATGCTGTCATTGTCTTTACAATAAGTCATGATCCATCTCCTTTATACCCTATCCGAGCCTTATGGCAGCCTGCATGCTGTCGAAGGCATGTTGTTATAAACAGGGATCTCGAATACTACAGGATAATTATCGTTGCCGCTGTATGCACGCTTAACGATGCTTCCTTCGCTTGCTGCTGCCGCCACATAAGTCATATACTGATGGGTCGCAACACTTCCGAGTCCGTTTTTCACATTGAACTTCTTCGTGTAGTATGAATCCTGATTGCTCTTCACATAGTACTTGGCATATGTTTCAGCACCGCCTATGATGGATTTATACGGTGTGTTCCAGCCCTGTCTCTTGGCATACCACAGACCTCTCTGCACCGCATTCATTCCGTCTGCCGTATATGCACCGATGTTGAAGAAGTTGTAATATCCCACATAACCGGAATATGTACCTGATACGAGGCTGCTTCCGTTCCAGCCCTGCTCCTGTATTATCATTGCAGCAAGGACGTTAGGATTTACGCCCAGATTCTTTCCGGCTGCATCGATCAGTGAAGCGTAAGAAGAATATCCGCCGCCCGGATTTTTGTTCTGCATGAATGAACCCTTTATAACGGCTGCAACGGTATTGGCATTCTGTGAACCGCTGTCATAGGACTGCTTCATGAACTGATATATCCCGTCCTCCGTAAGGAAGTTTCTAGGATCCATATAATATGCTATTACAGTCTTGCTTGCCGCATACCAGCTTCCGTCAAATCTCGTCCAGCTCTTAGTGGAAGAATTGTAGGATCCCTTTTCAGTGGATCTATGAGATATAGGTGCCGATGAGCTGACAAGATTTACACCTATCTTGCTCTCCTTATTAAGTGCATCCGACCAGTTGTATCCCAGCTTAGCAGCCTTGAATACCCACTGAGGATGATTTGCATGAAGTGCTCTGAGTGCAGGCTTATAGCTTTCAGGGAAGCCCTGTACCGTCAGATACGCTTCGAACTCGCTTGTGGATGTAACGGTCTTCACAGACAGATAGTCGGAACAAAGATATCCGGCCTGCGATGTGCTGTACTGATATTTGTACCATACCTTACCTGAGCTGTCCTTGGCAGAGCCTGTTACCACTACCGATGTTCCCTTAGGAAGTGTGTCCAGCCTTTTATAGCTTGTCCCTGCTCCCGTCCTGACATTGAGTCCGTCTGATGTGGTGACCGTTCCCATCTGGAAAGTCACCGGCTTGTTTTCTGCAGGCGGAGTTGTAGTTCCCGGATCGCTGCCTGTATTCTGATCGGATACTTTCACATATTTTGAAGAAACATATCCGTATGAGCCGTTGTATGTAAGCTTGTACCATACGGTTCCCGAGCTGTCCTTGGCACTTGCCACGATATTAAAAGTATTCCCCAGCTTGAGAGAACCTATAACAGAATAATTGGTTCCCGGGCCTTTTCTTATGTTGAGGGGATCTGAGCCCGTATTGACTACAGTACCGGAAGATGTCTGAGGAGTCTCTGTAGTTCCCGAAGATGTCGTCGTCTTGACATATTTGGAAGAAACATACCCTGTCTTTCCGTTATAGTCAAATGTATACCACCATACTCCCGAGCTGTCCTGAGCCTTGCCCTTTACATTGAAGGTCTTTCCCGAGTTCAGGTAGCCCAGCTTGCTGTAGTTGGTTCCCGGGCCGCTTCTTACATATAATATATCGCTTCCCGTAGATACCGTACCGGTGGTATTGGATACCGTCGTCACCCCTGAAGATGTCGTAGTGGTCTTGACGTACTGGGAAGATACATATCCTGTCTTGCCGTTGTAATCAAGAGTATACCACCACACTCCGGAGATGTCCTGGGCCTTGCCTTTTATGGTAAAAGTCTTGCCCGAAGCGAGATATCCCAGTTTACTGTAGCTGGTTCCGGGACCGCTTCTCACGAATAACGTGCTTCCGCCGGCCGAAACCGTGCCTTTTGTGTTGGAGACCGGGGTTACAGTAGGCTGTTTTATGTTAACGTACTGTGAGGATACATATCCGGTCCTGGAACCGTAATTGAACTTATACCAGGTAACCCCCGAAGAGTCCTTGGCAGAACCTGTTACGATAAAGGTCTTGCCTTTGTTCAGGGAGCCTATCCTGGAATACTTCGTACCGGCTCCGGACCTGACGTTCAGCACGCTTGCGGTCACCTGCCCCGTCTCTCCGGTAGCATATACGTTACTCCGGTCTCCCATGGATAATACAGCAAAAATCGTAACGAACATCATTACTGCCACGATCACTGTTGTACATCGTTTGATCTTTGCAAATGGTAGTGTTGACATAATTCCCTCCTTGTTTACCATGTTTTTTGTCTTATTTTTAAAGATTTTTTAGCGTAAAATGTAGTGTAAGTATACACCCAAAACGTTGAAAAGTCAACGGTTACAGCGTTTTTTGATTCGTTTATTTTCCTTCCAATTTAAGGCATTATTTCAAAAAATCAAAAATTATTTTTTTGATTTTATCCTTGCATCCAAAAAGAGGCATGCCACCTTTGTTTCCATCAGGCGCAGCAGCCTCTTATATCACTCAAATCTTTTATTTAAAATTTTCTCGCCGCATACGTTTTCTTTTCTATACATATGCCCTCGCGTTCCAGCAGGATACAGCTTCTGTCTTCATCGCTTCCATTGATGAGCAGTGCGAAGTTGCAGCTGTTCTGCATGTATACGGGCGCTCTTACGATACGGTTTTCTATATTGTATCTGCACAGGACATCCGATGCACGCGCTACCATATAATATCCTGCGAAAAAAAGATAACAGTTTTTATTGTTCAAAGGGATTTCCTCCCATCTGTCAGATCATATAAGTTTCTTTATCATACGAATATATGTAGTGATAAGATCCGCGCGCTTTATATCTCTGTCAGATACCAGATCGTATCGTGCAGCCTCTTCATCTCCCTCATAGATAGTCAGACTCCCCACCTTCTGGCCTTTTTCAACAGGCAGCTTGATATCGCTGTCTACGTCTACCTTTTTCTTTACGCTGCCCTTGTTTCCCTTTTTTACCGTAAGTCCTATATCCTCGTCGGTAACAGCGTACATCGTCACATCATCTCCCTTGGCGATATCTACTTTCTTTATGCGCTCTCCCGCTTCCGCAAACTGCACCGTTTCGTAATTGGCAAATCCGTGGTCCAGCAGTCTTGCCATCTCCGCGAATCTTATCTGGCTGGTCTCACAGCCCAGCACCACTCCGATAAGCCTCGTGGAATCTCTCTCTGCAGCTCCGGAGAGACAGTATCCGGCATCCTGAGTAAAGCCCGTCTTCACACCTATTGCCCCGCTGTAGCTCTTTATCAGCTTGTTGGTATTGGTAAGGGTGAATTTGCTTTCCTTTCCCGGAAGGCCCACCTCTATATCCTCCTGCCATGCCGTGAACCACTTGTGCGCTTCGTCGAATTTCATCAGCTCTCTGGATATCATTCCTATATCATATGCGCAGGAATAGTGATTTGCCACAGGAAGACCGTTGGTATTGACAAAATGACTGTCCCTCAGTCCCATTTTCTCGGCCCGTGCATTCATGTCGTCTACAAAGCTTTCGACGCTTCCCGAAAGATGCTCTCCAAGTGCTACGCATCCATCGTTGGCACTTACCATGATGACTCCCTTGAGGAGTTCCTCAACGGTATGCTTTTCACCCGGCTCCATGTACATCTGGCTTCCGCCCATACCTGCTGCCCTCTCCGAAATGGTCACCTCATCGTCAAAGGATATCTTGCCCGATTCGCATCCCTCGAATATCAGCAGCAGAGTCATGACCTTCGTTACCGATGCCGGAGGCAGAT
>JAETSS010000352.1 GCA_021769545.1 Eubacterium sp. | reverse complement strand
CACCTGATATATCTGCCGGCTGAACCTGCTGCCGTCGATGCTCTTAAGGGATATGAACACCACCGTGCTGTCCTCATTGCAGATATAGTCCATTGGCGCAGTCTTTTTCTTGGAGACCGCCGCTTCCGTACCGAAAATGCTGCCTTCGTCCAGGATCTGTATTATATGCAGTTCTCCGCTGGGATATGCCTTTTCGCTCCTTATGCTTCCTCTGGCGATTATGCATATCTTATTCACCTCATCGCCTTCATGAAAAAGAACGTCGCCCTTTCTCATGTTCTGTCCTATGACGCTGAGCTCTTCGAAGGCCTGTATATACTCCGATTTTTTCAGCTCATCGAATATCCCGCTGTCTATTATCGTTCCTAAATATTTCATCATCGTTATCTTCCGCGGCATCTTCGCCGCATCGCCTCTCCAGTTCAGGATTTTAACATAATTTTGAAAAATATATGTTGTCAGAACAACACTGACTAAAACGGACCGCCCTAAGGCGGTCCGATATATATCGCTTTTCCGATCTACTTCTTGATGTTCACATCCACCTGCCTGTACGGAATATCGATACCTTCCTCGCGGAAGACTCTGCTGACCTCCTCCTGCAGGAAATACTTCACGGTATAGTAATCCTCGGTGCTGCACCATGCCAGAAGATCCAGCAGCAGTGCGCTTTCCTCGTGCTCCGAAACTCCTATGATCGGCTCCGGTTCATCCAGTATCATCGGATTTTCACTGCATATGTCGTGAAGCAGCTCCTTGGCTCTCACAACGTCGCTTTCGTAACTTATGCCGAACTTGCAGTCCACCCTCCTGATGGCTTCCCTGCTGTGGTTCACCAGTATCGAGGTGTTTATAAGTCCGTTGGGCACGGTTATGGTCTTGTTGTCATATGTCTTAAGTGTGGTAAGGAACAGATCGATATCCTGCACTTTGCCCGACACCGTTCCAACGTCGATGAAATCATCACGGTTGAAGGGCTTGGTGACGATTATCATGACTCCGCCGGCGATATTGGCAAGGCTGTCCTTGAGAGCCAGTGCTATGGCTGCGCCCGCCGCACCTATGACGGCGATTATCGTGCTCATCTGCACGCCCAGAAGCCCCAGACACATGGTTATCAGGATTATCGTTCCGATCACCTTTATGGCATTGATGACAAAGGTGTAAAGCACCGGATCCAGACTGCTCTTTTCCAGCGTCCGCCTGCTTATACCGAGTATGATCTTGAGAACTATCAGTCCGGCCACCAATGTGACGGCTAACTTCAGCGCAACTACACCCAGATCCATCAGCTTTCCGGAGGATATGAAGGCTTCCATTATCCTCTCGGCTCTCGTCAGTTCTTCCATTCTCTCATCCTCCGTCCATACTCCTGCGTTT
>JAETSS010000351.1 GCA_021769545.1 Eubacterium sp. | reverse complement strand
AATATAAGGAAAATGACGACGGAGCGCTGGAATATTATCTGGGAGCCATAGCTCTCGGTGAAGAAAATGACAGCATATGTTTAGATGCCTATATCAACCTGTCGGCATTGTATATGAGAAGGCATGCGTACGTTCAGGCAATAGAGACACTGCAGAGAGGATATGAGATGTCGGGAAATACCGATATGCTCCGACTGATATCGGAGCGATGCTGCATGGCAGGCAACACATCTGCGGCCAAAAAAGCGATAGAGCGATACAGAAAGGAAGAAAAGCTGGGCAGGCTTTCATTTCTGTATAACAGGGAAGTGGCGGCCATATGCAAAGCATCCAGGGGCTTTGAACGTGCCTTTGACCTGTATGACATGGTGAGCATGGAAGACTCGTCGGCGGGACTTGAAGCGGGAAAGCTCCAATATTATCAGGGCAAATACAAGAAAGCACTTAAATATTTCCGCAAGGCTATAGATATGCTTGACGAGGAAAGACTCCTGATAGAAGATGATTTTGCCAAGGGATATTATTATCTGTGGGCGGCAAAGGCATGTATAGGCATGGGCGATATGAAAAGCGCAGCGGAGCTTGGTGAAAAGGGGCTTTCGTATATACCGGCTGAATATGAAAATATGTACAGAGGCTGGCTGCCGAAGCTCAGGTGTCTGATAAGCGGTCTGTATGCGGTAAAGGGCCAGACAGCGGCTGCGGAGAGGCTGCTTAAGGAAACGGCTTTTTCACGAAAATGCGAAAACTGTACCAACAGATACTGCATGGAAGCATTCCGGCAGCTTGGTTATGTATATGAGATTCAGGGAAGGACGCCGGACGCTGAAAAATGCTACAGCAAGGCGCTGGAGCTGGCTCCGGGAAATGCAGACGTTTATTGCTCGCTTAAGCATTTGAAAGGTAAGAGGATATGGTTATAGGAATAGATTTGGGAACGACGAATTCACTTGTTTCGTATTACGGAGAGAAGGGTCCGCAGATAATCCCCAACAGGCTTGGTGAAAATCTGACGCCATCTGTAGTAAGTATAGACGAGAGCGGGACCTTTTATGTGGGAAAGACTGCAAAGGAGCGGGGAGCGAGTCATCCTCAGATGACGGCGTCGCTTTTCAAACGGAGCATGGGGACGGGAAAGATATTCCGTCTGGGAGACAGGAGCTTCAAGGCGGAGGACTTGTCTTCACTTGTGCTGAGAGCCTTAAAGGAGGATGCGGAGGCATATCTTGGATGCATCGTAGATGAAGCCATCATAAGCGTGCCTGCGTATTTCAACGATATGCAGAGAAAGGCCACCAAACGTGCGGGAGAGCTGGCAGGCCTGACGGTAAAAAGGATAATCAACGAGCCTACTGCGGCAGCTATCGCATATGGCCTTCACC
>JAETSS010000350.1 GCA_021769545.1 Eubacterium sp. | reverse complement strand
TTTCCAGATTGCTCTTCACGTCAGCCTTGAGTTCATCCAAAGTATCGAATTCGCTTACATCCTTTACGAAATCATCATTGATCTCAGGCAGTTCCTCTTCCTTGATCTCATGTACCGTGCACTTGAATACGGCTTCCTTGCCTGCCAGATCCTCTGCGTGATACTGTTCAGGGAACGTTACCTTGACATCCTTCTTTTCGCCTGTGCTTACGCCTACCAGCTGTTCTTCGAATCCAGGAATGAACGTACCGGAACCCAGCTTAAGAGGCTGTCTCTCTGCAGTACCGCCTTCGAACTGAGTATCTCCTACCCATCCTTCATAATCGATGAGCACTGTGTCTCCGTCCTGTGCAGGTCTTTCTACAGCTACCATTCTGGCGTTTTTCTTAGCCATTGAATTCAGTTCGTTGTCAACGTCTTCATCTGTAACTTCCGCATCTACAGTTTCGATCTCAACGCCCTTGTAATCCTTGACCTCGATCTCAGGATAGCATGCTACAGTGATGGTAACGGTGAAGCCTTCACCCTTCTTGATCTGGTCGAATTCAGCTCTCGGGCTGTCGATAACATCCAGCTCCAGCTCGCCAAGAGCTGCAGGATAGCTTGCTGAGAAAAGGTCATTGATGGCATCCTCGAAGAAGATCCCTTCTCCGTATTTCTTTTCTATGATGCTTCTCGGTGCTTTACCTTTTCTGAAGCCGTCGATATTGAATCTATCCTTCTGAGCCTTATAGACATTTATTACAGCATTTTCAAATTCCTCTGCAGTAAATTCCATAGTGAATTTCGCTTCATTGTTTTCTTTTGAGATTAATGTTGATTTCATGAATATATATCCTCCTCGATTATAAACACATAGTGCATATTATTATACCTCTTTTACTTTGAAAAGTAAAGGCTATTGACAATAGTTTCGGTGGTTTGACATTTTAAAAAGGGGCATTTCAGCTTTTTCGCACGGGTATCAGTATTTTCGTCACATGCTCGGATTCACAGTTGACATCTATCGGCGATATTATGAACTCCTCGGACACCGGTCCGCTTACCACATAATCGTTCTGATTTATCCACTGCAGCGCTTTCACATATGTCTTTATGATATCGCTGTATGCTCCGATGTGATATATGGTCACCGCCTCGAAGCCGCCGAAGCTCCTCACCTTGTCGGAATCGCAGTCCTCCACCTGTATGCCGAATTCTATATCGCAGGTCTTTGACAAAAACTGGTCAAGAAGCTCCGTATAGTACGTTACCAGTATGGGACCGCATGTTTTGAGCCCGTATTTCGATACCTCGTCGTTTATCTCCACCCACCTTTCGATGGATACCTCTTCGTTGTGATACGCCTGCATCATCTTTCTCGAATAGTATATATTTATCTTCGGTATCT
>JAETSS010000349.1 GCA_021769545.1 Eubacterium sp. | reverse complement strand
CTGCCCATAGAGCCGGTATCAGAAAGGTACTGCTGCCTAAGGATAATGAAGTCGATATCCAGGATATCCCTGAGGTAGTCAGAGAAGATATGGAATTCGTGCTGTTAAAGAACGTAGACGACGCATTGAAGCATGTTCTCGTAAAGGATACGAAAAATGATAATTAAAAAATCCGATATAGAAACCATAGCAGTAAAACCGAGCCAGTACCCGTCGGGCGATCTTAAGGAGATCGCCTTTGCGGGCAGATCCAACGTGGGAAAATCCTCTCTCCTGAATCTTATAACGGGACGCAGGAAGTTGGCCCGCGTAAGCGGAAGTCCGGGCAAGACCAGGACCATCAATTTTTATATAATAAACGATGAATTCAGGATCGTGGATCTTCCGGGCTATGGCTACGCCAAGGTCTCGAAATCCGTTTCGGAGGGCTGGGGCGAGATGATGGAACGATATCTGCAGAGCAGAGAAAACCTTGTGAAGGTGATCCAGCTTGTGGATATCAGACACGCACCCTCAAAGCAGGATGTGGAGATGTACAACTATCTGAGACATTACGGCCTTGACGGTCTCGTGGTAGCCACCAAGGCTGATAAGATATCGCGAAATCAGATGCAGAAGCAGATAAAGCTGATAAGACAGACTCTCAAATTGACGGCGGATGACAAGGTGATACCCGTATCATCGTTGAAAAAGACCGGCTGGCAGGAGCTTCTGGATGAAATGGAAAGTATTTTGGAGGCATAGAGAGCAATGCAGTATTTCGGATTGAGGGTCCTTATCAAGAGAATAAAAGCCATAAGGTTCATGATGGCTGACAGATCCGTGCCGAAGCGTAAGAAGGCCCTTATAATCTTCGGTATAATATATTTGTTTCTGCCCATCGATCTGATACCGCCCATTCTTTTCCCTATAGCCTGGGTGGACGATCTTATACTGTGGCTGTTCATACTCTGGTATCTGCGAAATGAGCTGGATAAATACTGGATGGGCGGTAAGACAAAGGACTTTTCAAAAAAATATCGTGGAAAAACATTTGTAGATGATGTAGAATATGAAGTAGATGAAAACGGAGGAAAGAAGTCGGATGACAAATGAAACTATCGGAACGGTCATGATAACGCAGCAGCAGATCGATGACAGAGCAGCGGAAATAGCAAGGGAAATAGAGAAGGACTTTAACGGAGAACCGGTGGTTCTGGTAGGTATACTTCGCGGTGCCGTTATGTGGATGGTAGATATCATGAAAAACGTCAATCTCGAAATGACGATAGATTTCATGGCGGTAAGCAGCTACGGTTCATCCACAAAATCATCCGGGATCGTTAAGATCAATAAGGATCTGGATACCGACATAGAGGGAAAAAACGTTATCATCATCGAGGATATCGTTG
>JAETSS010000348.1 GCA_021769545.1 Eubacterium sp. | reverse complement strand
GTAAGGACCATGAACAAGGATGCCATCATCTTTGCTATGGCAAATCCGGAACCTGAGATACTGCCTGATCTGGCTAAGGAAGCCGGTGCGGCAGTGGTAGGCACGGGAAGATCCGATTACCCTAACCAGATAAACAATGTGCTCATTTTCCCCGGACTCTTCAAAGGAGCCCTTGCGGCGAGAGCGAAACGCATAACGGAGGAGATGAAGACTGCTGCAGCCTTTGCCCTTGCGGGAATAATCAAGGACGACGAGCTCGCTGCAGACTACATAATACCGAGTGCATTTTACCCGGGCGCAGCGGACATCGTAGCCGAAGCGGTGGAAAAAGCGTGGAAGGAATAGCTCCCTCAAACGCTCAAAAAAGCAAAAGACAGTTCGAAACCATCCTGTCTTAAAATAAAACTAAGGAGATAAAAAATGAATAATGAAATTTTACTGGCACTGTCCATTATTGTGATTTACGGATGTGTGATCATCATGTACAGACTTTTCGGAGTTGCAGGCCTGTTCTGCTGGACATGTATTGCGACGATACTGGCCAACATCGAGGTGCTGAGAGTGGTGGATGCCTTTGGCATAGAACAGACTCTGGGCAACGTGCTGTTCGCATCGACGTTCCTGGTGACCGATATACTCAGCGAGAAGGAAGGCGTGAAGACGGCCAATAAGGCAGTATCGCTTGGGATAATAACTTCGATAGTGTTCATCGTCATATCCCAAAGCTGGCTCCTGTACACCCCGGCGGAATCCGACTGGGCGGGAGAAAGCTTCAGCGTGATATTTTCCAATACGCCGAGACTGATCCTTGCGAGCCTCATCGTGTATGCCATCTGTCAGAGATTCGATGTGTGGCTCTATCACAAATGGTGGAAGCTGACGGAAAAAAGATGTGGAGAAAGCAGTCGTTTCCTGTGGGTGAGAAACAATTTCTCGACGCTGATCTCACAGGCCCTCAATACTGTGCTTTACAATCTGGCGGCATTTTGGGGGATATATGACGGAGCGACTCTCGCCAGCATATGTCTGGGCTGCTATGTCGTGTTCATAGTCACGAGCATCGCGGACACGCCGGTAATATATATTGCTAGAAAGATAACTCCTGCGGACGGACGTATCGAGCCCGTTGCGGAGTAAAAACGGAATAAACAAAAAAGAGCTGTGACATAAGACAAATGCTTATGCTGCAGCTCTTTTGTTTTATACTGATTCGAGAGCGATCATACAAATCATTCAGCTCCATCAGAGCTCTCCGATCCTCCGTCGCCCTTTGATTTTCCGACCTTCTGCTCTTTTCCTTCCGCCCATTTGACAACGAACACCTGGATGATGCCTGCGATAGGAACTGCCAGCAGCATCCCCAGTATACCGCCGAAATATCCGAATACGCTT